>NZ_JBFAMH010000009.1:0-100797 GCF_040656475.1 Streptomyces sp. NPDC049915 | reverse complement strand
GGCTTGTCGGCCTCGGCTTCGCCTTCGGCCTTCTCGTTCCCACCCGCACCACCCGTGCGGGATTCGTTGTCGGGTGCGGGTGGCCCCTGTGGGGCGTCCTCGCCGTCGGCGGCTGCGGGTTCCGGGGCGGCGGCCGACTCCGTCGGCTTGTCCTCGGTTGCCGTCGCCTCGGGAGCGGCGGCCGGTGCGGGATCGTCCTCCGCGGAGGCGGGCTCCTCCGCCGTCGGCTCCGCCTCCGGCTCGGGCTTCTCTTCCGCCGTCGGCTCCGTCGGCTCCGTCGGCTCCGTCGGCTCCGTCGGCTCCGTCGGTTCCGGCGTGACCGTCTCCGGCTCCGCCGTCACGGCTTCCGCCGTCGGCTCCGGGGCCGCCTCGGGCTTCTCCTCCGTCGGCTCCGCCGTGACCGTCTCCGGCTCCGCCGTCACGGCTTCCGCCGTCGGCTCCGGGGCCGCCTCGGGCTTCTCCTCCGTCGGCTCCGCCGTGACCGCTTCCGGCTCCGCCGTGTCCTCCGTCGGTTCCGCCGTGGCCGTCTCCGGCTCCGCCGTGACCGCTTCCGGCTCCGCCGTGTCCTCCGTCGGTTCCGCCGTGACCGCTTCCGGCTCCGCCGTCACCGCGTCGGGCTTCTGTTCCTCCGTCTTCGGCGTGGTCGCTTCCGGTTCTGTCGGGCGGGTGGGCTTGGGGACCGCGACGTTGTCGAAGGCTGCTGCCACCAGGTCGTGGATGCGGCGGGGTTCCGGGATGCGGGGGGTGGCGTCCGGGGTTGCCGTGGCCGTCGGGGGCGTCGGCTCCGTGGGCGTCGGCGGCTGTGCGGGGACCGCTGCCGGGGTCGGCTCGGCCGCCGCCGGGGTCTCTTCGGTCACCGTCGGCTCCACCGGCTCCGACGGCTTCTCCGCCGTCGTCACCTCGTGCTCCGCCGTCGGTTCCGCACCCTCTGCCTCGGCCGTGCGTCCCTTGCGTGATCGGCCGAACGCGTTCCGCAGGAGAGTGAGAATGCCCATGTGCGCAACCCTTCGCGTGAGTTGATGCCCGTAGATCCCTGGCCAGGACGGACACGTAAGGTTAGCGGCCCCGAGTGGTGATCTTGGGGAGGGGTGAGCAGGGCGGAAGCCCCGGTGTCAACACCCCCTCGGCCCCGGCGGGTTCACCCTCCGTTCATCCGGTCGCAGCGCTTCCGCATGCGCACGCCCCTACCGTCACGATCACATCAAGGGCACGCAAGGGGAGAGTAAAGTGCGCAAGCTGCTGCCGCTCATAGGGACACCGTCCGTTTCGCATCCGGGCGGGCGGTCCGCTCTGACCTGCCGGTTCCGGTGCGGTGACGCCTGTTTCCACGAGGTGCCCAACACCAGCGCCAACGCGTACGTCGGTGACGTGATCGCCGGTGCCCTCAGCCGCCGCAGCGCTCTGCGTGCCGCCGCCGTCGTCACCGTGGCCGCCGCGGCCGGGAGCGCCGGTGTCGCCGCCGCCAGGCCGGCCGCCGCCGCCACCGCGTCGTCGGCGCACCACGGCCGCGCCGCCCGCGGGCTGCGCTTCACGCCGGTCGCGCCCAACACCGCCGACCAGGTCACCGTCCCCGGCGGCTACGGGCAGAACGTCGTCATCCGCTGGGGCGAGCCCATTTTGCGCGGTGCGCCCGCTTTCGACCCGGAGCGGCAGACCGCGGCCGCGCAGGCCGGGCAGTTCGGGTACAACAACGACTTCCTCGCCCTGCTGCCGCTGCCCGGTGACCGGCACCGGCAGCTCCTCGTCGCCAACCACGAGTACACCGACGAGGTGCTCATGTTCCGCGGCTACGACCCCGAGAACCCGACCCGGCAGCAGGTCGAGGTCGCCTGGGCCGCCCACGGTCTGTCGGCCGTCGTCGTGGAGGAGGACCGCCGGAGCGGGAAGCTGACCGCCGTCCCGCGGCACCCGCTCAACCGGCGCGTCACCGCCACGACCTCCTTCCGGCTCACCGGGCCCGCCGCGGGCTCCGACCTGCTCAAGACCTCCGCCGACCCCACCGGCGCAAGGGTCCTCGGCACGCTCAACAACTGCTCCGGCGGGACCACGCCGTGGGGGACGACCCTGCACGGCGAGGAGAACTTCAACCAGTACTTCGCGCACGGCAGCCGCGCCACCGACAAGCGGTACGGGATCGGCACCGGGGCCACCGAACGCAAGTGGGAACGCTTCGACAAGCGTTTCGACCTCGCGCAGGAGCCCAACGAGGTGCACCGGTTCGGGTACGTGGTCGAGTTCGATCCGTACGACCCCTCCTCCACGCCCCGCAAGCACACCGCGCTCGGGCGGTTCAAGCATGAGGCCGCCACCGTGCGGCTCACCGAGGACGGACGGCCCGTCGTGTACACCGGTGACGACGAGCGGTTCGACTACTTCTACAAGTTCGTCGGCAGCAAGCGGATGCGGCACGGCGGCTCCCGGGCCGTGCGCGAGCACAACCTGTCGCTGCTCGACGAGGGCACGCTGTACGTCGCCAAGCTGACCGGCGACTCCCCGGCCGCGGAGTTCGACGGCACCGGGAAGCTCCCCGAGGACGGGGAGTTCGACGGCGGCGGGCAGTGGATCCCGCTGGCCACGGCCACCGCCGACGGTGCCGTCTCGCACGTGGAGGGGATGAGCGCCGAGGAGGTGTTCGTCTTCACCCGGCTCGCCGGTGACAAGGTGGGCGCGACGAAGATGGACCGCCCCGAGGACATCCAGCCCTCCCCGCACACCGGCAAGGTGTACGTCGTCCTCACCAACAACTCCAACCGCGGTAAGGCCGGCTACGCGCCCGCCGACGAGGCCAACCCCCGCAACGGCAACAAGCACGGGCACATCCTGGAGCTGACCGAGCGTCGCGGCCGGGCCGACGCCACCACCTTCGCCTGGTCGCTGTTCCTGGTCGCCGGTGACCCGGACGACGCGTCCACCTACTTCGCCGGGTTCCCCAAGGACCGGG
This sequence comes from Streptomyces sp. NPDC049915, assembly GCF_040656475.1. NCBI lineage: Bacteria > Bacillati > Actinomycetota > Actinomycetes > Kitasatosporales > Streptomycetaceae > Streptomyces > Streptomyces sp. NPDC049915. Next base: position 97,856 of record NZ_JBFAMH010000009.1, on the reverse strand, counting down.
TCAGCCCCATCTCCTGTCCGGACAACGTGGCCTTCGACCCGCACGGCAACCTGTGGATCTCCACCGACGGCAACCAGCTCGGCTCGCACGACGGCCTGTTCGGCGTGGCGACGCGGGGTGAGCGGCGCGGTGAGCTCAAGCAGTTCCTGACCGTGCCCACCGGCGCCGAGACCTGCGGTCCGCTCGTGCAGGACCGGCGGGTGCTGGTCGCCGTCCAGCATCCCGGTGAGGTCGACGGGGCGTCGGTGGAGCAGCCGGCCAGCACCTGGCCGGACGGTCCCGGGAAGATCGTCCGCCCGGCCGTCGTCGCGGTGTGGCGGGCCGACGGCGAGGACATCGGCGTCTGAGGCGTCCGAGAGTCCGAGGCGTCCGACAGGCCCACCATGACGGCACCGTCGTCCGGCGCCGTGCCTCACGCCTGGGAGAACGCGAGCGCGGCAGCGCTGCTTTCCAGCCACTCCCGGTACGCCGGGGACTGGCGCGCCGCCTCCCAGTACGCCTCCCGCAGTGCCGGGCACACCCCGTCCAGTTCCGTCTCCGTGCGGGCCGCGAGCAGCAGCCGTACGCCGAGCGGGTCGCCCCGCAGCCGGCGGACGGCCGATTCCGGGCGGGACAGGGACGTGGGCTGGCAGACGGTGACGACCTCGCCGGTCGCCACCAGGGAGGCGGCCGTGTGGTAGTCGCCGTGCAGGACGCGGGGGCTCAGCCCGGCCAGCCGCAGCATGCGGCGGACGGCGTCCCACTCGCCGTCCACCGTGGGGTCGACCATCCAGCGGTCCTCGGCCAGGTCGGCGAGGTCGACGACCGGTTTCGCGGCGGCCGGGTGGTCGGCCGGCAGCGACACGAACTGCGGTTCACGCTCGACCAGGACGCGGGTGCGCAGCCCTTCGGGGACGCGCAGCGGACAGCCCTCGACCTCGTGCACGAACGCCACGTCGAGCTGGCCGTCGGCGACCATGCGCAGCAGGGCGTTGGGGGAGACGTCCATGTGCAGGCTGGGCTCCTGACAGCGTTGCCGCAGCCGGCGCAGCCAGCCGGGCAGGGCGCGGCTGGCGGTGGAGCCGATGCGCAGGTGGGGTCCGCCGACGGCGGCGGCGCGGGCCTCGGCGACCAGGGAGCGCAGGTCGGCGACCAGGGGGCGGGCCCGGCTGAGCACCAGCCGGCCGAGCGGGGTGGGGCGGCAGCCGGTGCGGGCGCGCAGGAACAGCGCGCCGCCGAGCTCCTGTTCGATGCGGCGCAGCTGGCCGCTCAACGAGGGCTGGGACACGCCGAGATGGCGGGCGGCACGGTGCAGGCTGCCGGTGTCCGCGATGGCGCACAGCGCGCGGAGGTGCCTCACCTCGAGCTCCATGCCCACGGAGAGTAAAGCGGAAGCCAGGGTTTCACCAGGGTTTCAACTACCGGCGTAAAAGGGCTGGTTGAGCGGGGATAGGGCCGGGCTATCGCCGGTTGCCATCATCACAGGCGCCGCAGCGGCGCAGAAACTCACGGATGGCAAGTGACTCGACCCCCACCCCAGGAGTCATCGATGCGCATGCGTATGCCCCTGTCCGCCGTCACGGCGGCCACCGCGATCGCTCTCGGCCTCGGCACGCCCGGCCTGGCCGCGGCCTCCCCGGCGCCGGCCCCGCAGCAGTACCAGGGCTACACCGGCTCGGCGGCCGAGGCCAGGGCGAACCAGGCCTTCTTCGACGCGGTGGTGAAGTCCGTCGCCGCCAAGCGGGCCGCGAACCCGAGCGGCACGGCCGCCGTCACGGTGGTCTACGACCCGTCCGGCGCGCCGTCGTTCAGCGCGCAGATATCCCGGGCCGCCCAGATATGGAACAGCTCGGTGTCCAACGTCAGACTCGCGGCGGGCTCGAACGCCGACTTCGCCTACTACGAGGGCAACGACTCCCGTGGCTCGTACGCCTCCACCGACGGCCACGGCAGCGGCTACATCTTCCTCGACTACCGGCAGAACCAGCAGTACGACTCCACGCGGGTGACCGCGCACGAGACCGGGCACGTCCTCGGGCTGCCGGACCACTACTCCGGCCCGTGCAGTGAGCTGATGTCGGGCGGCGGCCCCGGCCCGTCCTGCACGAACCCCTACCCGAACGCGACCGAGCGCTCGCGCGTGAACCAGCTGTGGGCGAACGGCTTCGCCGCCGCCCTCGACAAGGCCCTGCACAAGGCCCGTTAGTCCGCTGCCGCTCTCCCCACACCCCCCACCGGGACGCGGGTCGCCCTCCTGCACAGGGCGGCCCGCGTCGCCGTTGTCCGGGGGGTCACCGGCGGTGCAGGGTGATGTCGGTGACGAGTGCGCGGTGGTCGCTGCCGGTCAGTGTCAGGAAGCGGGCCCGGGTGACGGAGAAGTCGCCGGTCAGCAGCACGTGGTCGATCTGCACGCCGAAGACGGGCGTGGTCCGGGACGGCCAGCTCGGGGCGCGGTCGTGCCCGGCCAGCCGGGCGGCGTCGTACAGGCCGGTGTCGAGGATGCGGCGGAAGGCGGCGTGGTCCTGGGAGGCGTTGAAGTCGCCGGCGATGATCGTCGGCGTGCCCCGGCCGGCCGCGGCGAAGTCGCGCAGCCGCTCCAGCTCGCGGCGCCACGGCCCGAGGCCACTCGGCACCGGCGGCATGGGGTGAGCGAGCTGCAGTCGTACGGCGTGACCGTGGACGTCGGCGACCGCGCCGGGCATGCCCATGGCGGCGGGCACGCCGGGGGCGGGCTCGAGCGGGAAGCGGCTGAGGATGACGGAGCCCTGCGAGCCGGCGCCGTCCACGGACTGCCGGTAGGGGTAGGCGCCGGCGAGTTCCCGGCGCAGTGCGATGTCGCACCGCCGGTTGTCGCACTCCTGCACGAACACCACGTCCGGCCGCTGCTGCCGCACGGCCGCGAGCAGGGCGTCGGTGGCCCGGCCGAACTGTGTGTTCGAGGTCAGGACGCGGAAGGAGGCGACGGCCGGCCCCGAGGGCTCGCTGTCCTTGCCGTACGGCTCGACGAACCAGGCGAGCAGCGCCAGCACGACCACGCCCCACACCACACCCACCCACCACCGGCCCAGCAGCGCCAGCAGCAGCCCGGTGCCGGTCGGCACCAGCAGCCACGGCAGAAAGGCCAGCAGCTGGGGCACGGGCGTGACGGCGTCGGTGTCGGCGATCCGGCACCCGACCAGGACACTCACTCCGGCCAGCAGCAGCCCCGCGAACCAGGCGCTCATCCGCCGCCCCGAACCGCCGGCGCGAAGACGCCTGGCGGCGCCGGTGTCCAGGTCACTGGAAGACGCGCACGACCTCGATGCGCCCCACGATGTGCGCGTTGAACTCGTCCAGCTCCTCGGCAGGCACCCACAGCTCCAGGATCGTCTCTCCACCGGCCTGACGCACGGGGTAGCGCGCGAGAAACGCGCTGTCCACCGCGAACCGGGTCACATATCCGGAACCGGAGGCCGGCACGTTCCAGTCCCGGGCGATGCGGACGGCGTACTCCTCGTTCAGCACCGGGTAGAAGATCGGCTGCTCGGGCAGCCGCGGCGGCCACGCCGTCCACCCGGACGCCTCGACCAGGGCGAGCTCATCGGGGCCGGTGGGGCGGTAAAGGATCGTCGTGCCGGTCATGAGGGTGACGGTAGTGGCCGTCCCGGGAGCCCTGCCAGCGGTTTCCGTCCTCAGACGGCGGCCGGGACGTCCACCTTCGCCAGGAACGCGGCCAGCGCCGCGTTGAACTCCTCCGGGCGTTCCAGGTTGGGCAGGTGGGCCGCGTGGTCGATCACCACCAAGGTGGAGTCGGGGAGGGCGGCGTGCATGGCCTCGGCGTCGGCGACCGGCGTGTACGTGTCGTCGGCGCCGACCACCACCAGCGCCGGCACGGCCACCCGGGTCAGCAGGGCCCGGTAGTCGGGACGTTCGGCACGGCCGCGCAGGGCAGCGGCGGCGCCCTCGGGCGGTGCGGACGTCATCATGCGGTGCACGTGCCCCTTGACGGCCTCGTCCGCGTACGGGGCGACCATCTTCTCCAGCACCTCGTCGGCGTATCCGCGCATGCCTTCGCGCAGCAGACGGTCGGCCATCGCGTTGCGCGCCACCTTGCCCTCCGCGCTCTCCGCCGCCGGGAACGTGTCGGCGAGGACCAGGCCGCGCACCCGGTCACCGAAGCGGTCGTAGCACTCCATGGCGATCTGGCCGCCCATGGACAGCCCCGCCAGGACGAAGCCGTCCACCGCCAGCTCGTCCAGCAGCGCCTCGATGTCCCGCGCGAAGACGGACAGCGGTGTGCTGCCGGGCACGACCGGGGAGGCGCCGTAACCGCGCAGGTCGGGGACGATCACCCGGCGGTCGGACGCGAAGGCGGCGGCCTGCGGGGCCCACATCGTGCGGTCGAAGGGATGACCGTGGACGAGGACCAGGGGCAGCCGCGAGGAGGGCGCGCCGTGGTCCTCGTGGGCGAGGAAGGGAGGCATGGCAGCGACCCTAGGAGCGGCCGACTGCTCGGGGCAATAAAATCTTTGCCCTCGGTGCAATGACGGGAGAGGCGGCATGCAGGACTACCGGCGGATCGCCGACCGTATCGCTGCCGACATCACCGCGGGACGGCTGAGCCCGGGCCGGCGGTTTCCGCCCCAGCGGGCGTTCGCCCGCCGCCACGGAATCGCCGCGTCCACCGCGGAACGGGTGTACGGCGAACTGGTCCGGCGTGGACTGGTGGTGGGCGAGGTCGGCCGGGGCACGTTCGTCCGGGCCGCCCCCGAGGCGCCCGGCGGCCGCGCGCTCGCCGAGCAGGCCACCGCCGCGCCGGTCAACCTGGAACTCAACTACCCGGTCGCCGACGGCCAGGCAGACCTGCTCGCCCCCGCTCTCACCGCCCTGATGCACCCCGGCGCGCTCACCGAGGCGCTGCGTCCGGCCGCCGCCGACGGCACCGCCGAGGCCCGCGCGGCCGCCGCCGACCTGCTCGCCGTGCCCGGCTGGCGGCCCGACCCGGGGCAGGTGCTCTTCACCGGCAACGCCCGCCAGGCCATCGCCGCCGCGCTGGTCTCCCTGGTCCCGCCGGGCGGCCGCGCGGGCGTCGAGGAATTGACGTACCCGCTGGTCAAAGACATCGCGGCGGGCTTGGGCCGCACCCTCGTCCCCTTGTCCACCGACACGCTGGGCGTGCGCCCGGACGCGATCGCCGCCGCGCACCGCTCGACTCCCCTGGCGGCGCTCTACCTCCAGCCGACGCTGCACAACCCGACGTCCGTCAGCATGAGCGGCGAACGCCGCGAGCAGGTGGCCGACGTGATCACCGATCTGCGCCTTCCGGTGATCGAGGACCGGATCTGGTCCTTCCTCCGCCCCGCCCTGCCGCTGGCCGCGCACGCGCCCGAGCTGGTGCACCTCGTCGACGGGCTGTCCAAGCGGGTCGCCCCCGGCCTGACCGCCGGCTTCCTCGTCGTCCCGCCCGGCCGGGTCGCCGCCGTGGCCGACGCGGTGCGCGCGGGCGGCTGGAGCGCGGGGCGCTTCGCGCTCCAGGCGGCGGTGCAGTGGGCCGGGGACGGGACGGTGACCCGCCTCGTCGCGGCCAAGCGGGCGGAGGCGGCACGGCGGCAGCAACTGGTGCGGCGGGAACTGGCGGGGTTCACGGTACGGGCGGATCCGCGGGCGTGTTACGCCTGGTGGGAGCTGCCGGCGCCGTGGCGCGCGGACACCTTCACGGCGGCGGCCGCGGCGCACGGCATCGCCGTCACCCCGGGCACGGCCTTCGCGGTGGCGTCCCGCACGACCCCGAACACGGTCCGCCTCGGCCTGGCGTCATCCCCGGAACCCGATTTGCTGAGGGCACTGAGGGTCTTGGCGGAGGTGGCTCGAGGGGGCCCGAAGGAGAAGGGCTGAGCCCCCGGCGTTGGGCGGTGCACGTCGATTTTGTGCGGGCCGGGGGTGGGACGCACAGCCCGGCGCTGACGGGGCGCCGCCCGCGCCCACCCGTGCCGCCCTGGGGGTCCCCCCTGCTCGAAGGGCTTGGGGGAGGCACGCATGCCCGCGGCTTGGCAGGACCGGACTGCCCGCCCGCGGCCGCGTGGGTTGGCTGGACGAGCCGTCCATCCGCAGCCGCGCGGGTTGGCGCCTGCCCCCGTGTGGCGGCTCGACGCCAAGCCGACGACGGCCGGCACCCGCCGACGGCGGGAAGGGGACGGGGTGGGGGGTGTCCGCCCGCAGCGGCCGGCACCGGGCAAGGGTGCCCTCGTCGCGGACGGGCGGCCGGACCGAGGACGGACACCCCCCACCCCGGCCCCGACCCACAACGCACCGCAGGCGCTACCGCAACCGGCCACCGGACAGCAACGGGCCGCCGCAGGCACCAAAAGGGGCGCGGGGCTGTATTCGACATGCGGCTCCGCCGCGTGGGCGCGACCAGCCACAACGCACCCGCAGACGAACCGAAGAACCACTCACACCGGCGGAGCCACCGGCTCGGCCACCGCCGCCACCCCCCGCCGCCTCCGCCCCGCCCGGGCCAGCAGCCACGTCAGCCCCGCCACCGTCAGCCCCAACGTCAGCAGCATCCACGACGCCGTACGCAACGTCTCCGTCAGCGCGTCGTACACCGCCCCCGCCGCCTGCGCGGAGACCTCCGCCGGCAACCCCCGCAACGTCATCCGCCGCACCACCGCCACCGCACCCCCGAGCAGCGCCCCGCCCATCGCCGTGCCCAGGGCCGTCGCGGTCAGCGCCCGCCGCCGGCAGGCGGCGAGGCCGATCCCGGCGGCGGCCAGAGCGACGGCCGCGACGGGCAGCCAGAACCCCGCGACTTCCAGCACGTCATAACCCTTCCGCAGCCGCGACAGATCCTCCGCCGGCAACAGGGCGACCTCCGTGTGCCGCACGGGGATCCGCGCGGCGAGCGGCACATGGTCCTCGGCGAGCTGCCGCTTGACCTGCGCGGTGACCGGCGCGAGGTCGACGGTCACCGCCCGGTCGTCGTCCGCCCGCAGCGCCCGCAGCACGGCGTCGTGGGCGGACCGGTTCGCCGTGTCCCAGGCGGCACGGAACGCCACGGTCTGCGTGAACGACCGCACCGCGTCGTGCACGAACGGCCCCATCGCGCCCTGGGCCGTCCCTGTGTCGACCTGCCGCAGGATGCCCTCGCCGACGGAGTCGGCGATCTGCCCCTGCACGGCGGGATCACCGGCCAGCGGCGCCATCGTGGCGACATACCGCCCGGTGTCGGTCAGGCCGTACGCCGCCCACGCCGCCAGCGCGCCGAGCGGCACCAGCAGGCAGGACAGGACTATGAGGACGGCCGACAGAGCGGTCCGCAGACGTCGGGACGACACGCAATCAAGGCAACGCGCCCGGCGTGCGCGCCGCCAGCGGGCGTGGGCCGTACGGGTGGCCCGCGGCAACTCGGGACGGCGCCTGGAGCTGGGCATTCCGCTCCCCGGTGGAGGGTTCACCCGAACGGGTGTTTCCTGGTGCTTGCGGACGTTTCCGTTACGGGGGAGAAGGAAGCGCCGCGTGCGGTTCGTCCGAGTCCTCTCCGGACGCCAGGAACGGGGTTCCGGCGCCCGGTGAGTGGAGGGATGAGGGAAACGTGGGCCCCGGTGCAACACACCGGGGCCCACGTGCGCGCGCAGGACGCGGCGCCTGCGGCGGCCTCACCGGATGCGGTGGCCCTCCGCGTCCTCCCGTGTGTAGTAGCGGTAGAAGAACACGAGGTAGATGGCCGCCCCGGTGATCAGCCCCAGGGCCACGGACCGCATGATGCTGTCGCCGGTCTGGCTGTACAGGAAACCGATGGCGAGGCCGGCGAAGGCCGATTTCACGCCCGAGTGCAATTCGCGCATGAGCCGCGGGGCGAAGAGGGCGACGCCGATGCACAGCACGATGAACGCGACCGCGGTGACGAAGCCGAACAGCAGGTTCCAGCCCGTGACGGGCCCGCCGTCGCGCCGGTTGGCCGCGGCCCAGTAGCCGTAGACGAGCCCGAGGACGACGGGGATGCCGTACCTCGCCAGGGTGTGCGTCCGTTCGCTGAGGACGTCGGGCAGTCCGTTGGGCGCCCGGCGGGCGCCGAGCGAGCCGAGGCGGGTGCCGATCGAGCCGCGCGTACGGCCGCTCCCGGGCGCGGGTGCCGCATGAGCCATGAGAGCGCTCCTCTCTCTCCTCGCCCCCACCTTCCAGAGCACACCTGGCGGGGACCACCGGCAAGTCGACGTGTGCCCCCGTGGCGGACGCTGATGCGAGCCGCGCGGGCCCATGTTTCGCTGGGGTGCGTGAGCGGCGGCACGGACAGCGAGCACCCGGACGGCGCGGGCCTGCACGGCGGCGGCACGGACAGCGAGCACCCGGACGGCGCGGGCCTGCACGGCGGCGGCACGGACAGCGAGCACCCGGCAGGCATGCACAGCGGCGCCACGGACAGCCCCGGCCCGGACCGTCATGCCCGCTTCCCTCGCACCGGGCGCCGCCGGGACGTCGTGCACCGCCACCAGCTCCTGCAGATCCGCGGCCGCAGCGTGGCCTGGCTGCCGCTGCTGCTGCTGCTCGCGGCGATCGCCGTCGTCGACATCAACACGCCCGGCGAGTTCCGCATCGTCTCCTGGATCGTGCTGGTGCCCGGCATCGCCGCGGCGATCTGCGGGGTGTGGGGCACGGCCGCCTTCGCGGTGCTCGCGGTCATCACCTACGTCGTCGTGGACGGCGCCTGGCCGAACCGGTACCAGGCCGGTCTGGCGGACTTCGTCCTCGTCACCGTCGGCGGTGTCCTCGCCACGCTGGCCTGCGCGGTCCGGGTGCGCGACGAGCGGCGGATGCTGCACATGATGCAGATCGCCGACACCACCCGCCGTACCGTGCTGCGCCCGCTGCCCCCGCACTGGGGCGGCCTCGACCACGCCGCCGTCTACCTCGCCGCGGACACCGACGCCCGGATGGGCGGCGACTTCTACGACATCCAGCCCGGCCCGCACGGCACCCGGGTGCTGCTCGGCGACGTACAGGGCAAGGGGCTCGGCGCGGTGGAGGCGGCGGCCGCGCTGCTGGGCACGTTCCGGGAGGCGGCGTACCACGAGCCGGACCTGCTGACGGTCGCCCGGCACCTGGAGACCCGCATGGTGCGCCACCGCGGGCACACGGCCGCCCTCGGCCGCGCCGACGCCGACCGCTTCGCCACGGCCGTCCTGCTCGACTTCCCGCCCGAGGCGCCCGACGCCGTCGACCTGGTCCTCTTCGGCCATGAGCCGCCGCTCGCGGTGGGCCCCGCGGGCGTACGGCCGCTGCCGGAGGGCGACGGGCTCCCGCTCGGCCTCGGCGACCTCACCGGCGCCCCGCCCCGCGCGCGCCGTGTGCCGCTGTCCCCCGACGAGACGCTGCTGCTGGTCACCGACGGGGTGACCGAGGCCCGGGACGACACCGGCTGCTTCTACCCGCCGGCCGAGGACGTGGCCCGCACCGTCCGGGCCGACCCCCGCACCGCCGAGCCGGACCGCCTGGTCACCCATGTCCGCGACGCGACCCTGCACCACTGCGGGGGCCGCCTCGACGACGACACGACGGTCTTCGCCGTGCACCGCCGACGCTGACCGCACCCCGGACGGGTCGCCGGACACGAGTGGCTGACCGCCTACCGAATCCGGGCCTCCACCCCGGTACCGACCGGCGTTGCACGCGGCCGAAGTCCGGCCGCCGCACCCCCTTCCCGGTCGCCTCGCCCGTCACCGGCCAGGTCCTCGCTGCCGTCCCCCGGTCCCCCTTTGCACCCGCAGCCGTTACGGTGCTGCCGTACGTGATCCACCACAGTCGTCAGGGGGGAGTGGCCGATGGCCGGAACCGCGCTGCTGCTCGCGGCCTCGCCGGTGGGGCGGGGATGTCTGGTGGACGCGGCCTCCGTGCTCCCCGTCCTGGCCGCCGTGCCGCCCGCCGTGCTCGCCGGAACGGACACCGCGAACGTCGTCGAACTCGCCGACCCGCTGGAGCCGCAGGCCGTGCTGACCCGGCTGCGGGCCGCCGCGGCCGCGCCCGGGCCGCTGACGGTGTTCGTCACCGGGCAGCTCCAGCTGGACCGGCGTCAGCGCCTGCCCCATCTGGCGCTGGCCCGCACCACCGCGGCCAGCGTGCGCTACACCGCCTTCCCCTGGCACTGGTTCCGTGAGGAGCTGCGGCTGCGGGCCGGCGGCAGCACCACCCTCGTGGTCGATCTGCACGCAGAAGCCGAGTGCTGGCAGTGGCTGCGCAGCTCGCCGCTCGACTCGGGCCGCGGCACCGCCGTTTACGGTCGCATCGCACCGCCGCCCGGCCGGCGCAGCGTGGCGGCACCCGCGTACATGAAGGCCGTCGCGACGATCCTGCGCAGCGGGCGGCGGCCGCCGCTGCCGCAGCTGCACGAGCAGGCGCTGGCCCGGATCGCCGCGGACGGTTCCCCGCACGACCTGGTGCTGAGCGCGCCCGGACCGGCCCCCACCGACCCGCACGTGGCGCTCAGCACCGCCGTGCGCGAAGGACGGCACGCCGACGCCGACGCGCTCGCCGCGCAGTGGGAACAGGCCGCCCGGCGGGCCCACGGCCCCGGCTCCGACGAGGCGCTGCACTGGACGGAGGTCCGCGCCGACCTCGCGATGTTCGCCGGGGACCCGGTGCGCAGCTGCCGGACCTGGCTCGCCGTCGCCGTGGCGCGGCTAGCCGCCGGGCAGGCACCCGACGCGCCCGCGGTGGAGGCCGCGGTGGACCGCGCGCACCACCAGTGGGCGTCGATCCGCGACGCGGACCGGGCGCGGGACCTCGGAGCGGCGCTCGCCGAGGTGCGGGGCCGGGTGCCGGGACGGCGGGAGGGCGCACTGGATCATGTTCTGGGCCAGCTGCGGCAGTTGGACGGCCGCCCCCAGTCGCCTACCCGGGTGTGAGCGGCCGCGCACACCGAGTGCGCGAGGTCCGTCCAAGGTCTCCCTTCACCACCTGAGCCGGTGTCATGATGAGGCACATGGCTGAGGGGGACGCAGTGGCCGGGGCGGGCGTGCGGGTCAGTTTGGACGCGAGCGCGAGCAGAACCGACGCGGGAGCGCTTCAGGCGTGGCTGGAACAGGAACAGCCGCTCCAGGACCTGGTGCGCCGGGGAACGCTGCACATCGAGGTGCGGCCCAGCACGGACGCGGCCGAGGAGCACATGGGCTCCGTGTGGGAGATCGCTCTCCGCATCGCCGGGGACGTCACCACGGTCGCCGCGCTGGCCGAGTACACCGCGCGTGCAGTCAGGGTCTGGCAGGCCAACCGCCGGCGCGTCGAGGACGGCGAACCGCCGAGGACACGGGTCGAGCCACTGGACTCCGACGAGGACTAGACCGGTGAGCTTCGACCCACGGGGGACGGCCAACCGGGCGCTCATCGTCGGCGTGTCCGAGTACGACCACACCAGGGCCGACGCCCCGGACGGCGTGCCCGGACAGCTGCCCGCCGTCCGCTACAACCGCACCACCCTCACCGAGGCCCTCTACCGCGGCGGGCTCTTCCGCGAGGGGGAGGTCGTGCCGTGCGTCTCGCCGGCCCACGACGAGTTCGCGGCCGCCCTGCACCGGGTCGCGCGGGACGCGCGCGGGCTGCTGCTGCTCTACTTCGCCGGGCACGGCATCGTCACCGCCGCCGGGGACGAACTCTTCCTGCAGATGCGCAACGCGCGCGTGGCACGGGGCCGGCACGACGTGTTCCCCGGCGCCGTCCCGCTGACCGAGGTGCTCGCGGTGCTGGCCGCCAGCAGCGCCGAGCGGATCGTGGTGATCCTCGACTGCTGCTACGCCGGCAACGCCGCCGGCGTGTGGCACCGCTTCGAGCCGCGCGAACGGCAGAAGATCCTGCTGCTGATGAGCGTGCAGGCCAACCGGCTCATCCACCCCGGCGGCGGCAACCGGGCCACCCCCTTCACCCGGCACCTGGTCCGCGTCCTGGAGAAGAGCGGGACGGGGGGTGCCGGCAGCGGTGACGAACTGTGGCTGACCGAGCTGTACGCCGCGCTGAAGGAGCGGATGGGCAAGGCGCGGGTCCCCACCGGGGCCGGCGACCACCAGGACCCGCAGGCGGCGTGGGAACCCGGGCAGGACGTGCTGATGCGGGCGGTCGCACGCGAACCGGTACCCCGCCATGAGCCGGAGTCCTTCCGGCGGCGCGCGTTACAGGCGCTCGCGGCCCTCTGGCATGAAACGGTGGCCCGGCTGCGGCGCCGGCTGCGCCTGTGGCTGATCCTGCTGCTCGCCCTCGCCGCCACGGCCGCCGGGGGCTACGCCGTGGCGGTGCTGGTCGACGACGGCGCCCCCTGCGCCCCACCGCTGGAACTGCGCGTGCTGACCGACCCCGACCTGGAGCCGGCCCTGACCGCGGCCGCCGACGCCTACCTCGCCTCCGACACCGGCGACGGCTGCCGCCGCACCGGCATCACCGTCGACAGCGCGGGCGCCGCCGACGCGGTCGCAGCCCTGCGGGACCGCACCGACGCCTGGCAGCAGCCGCGCGACGACGACGATCCGCAGCGCGACGTCGGCCCGCAGCCGGACGTGTGGATCCCGGCCTCCCCCGCCGACGTCACCCGGGTGACCGCGGGACAGGAGGGACGGGTCTTCGCCCATGTGGAGCAGCTGGGAGAGCCGTTGGCCTACTCACCGGTGGTGCTCGCGGTGCCGGGCGGTTCGGCGCAACAGCAGGGATCAGCGCCCGGCGGCGGGCTGGCCGCTCTGGTCGCCCGCTTCGAGGCGCGCGGCGGCCGGGCCCAGGTCCTGCGGCCCGACCCCGAGTTCACCGACACCGCGCTCCTGGCCACGATGGGGCTGTATGCCCGCGGGGGCGACACCCGGGCCGTCGAACGGACCGTGCGGCAGAGCGGGTCGCCCGCGCCGACCGCCGGTGAGCTGCTGTGCTCGCTGCCCTACGACCCCGCCCAGGACCGGCGCACCGCCGTGCTCGCCCCCGAGTTCCTGCTCAAGAGCGGCGTCGGCTGCGCTTCGGAGATGGTGCGCGCCCAGCGCGTCGCGCAGTACCCCGACGACGTGCCCGCGCTGCAGCCGACGTTCGTACGGGTGCGCTGGGAGGACGGCGACCGGGACGCGAAGGCCCGGGACGAGGCCGTACAGCGGTTCCACGCCTGGCTCGGCGGCGAGGGCGGCCGCAAGGTCCTCGGCGACTACGGCTTCCGGTCCGCCGGCGCCCCGCACCGCCTGCTCGGCCCGGGCAAGGCCGCACCGGGCGTGCTGACCGACCCCGGCGCCCCGCGCGATGCCGCCGAACCGACCGCGATGAACGCGGCGCTGGAGCGCTACCGCAGCGCGGGCGGCCCCGGGCAGGTGCTGTTCCTGCTCGACAGCTCCGGCTCCATGGCCGGGCTGTGGGAGGGGCCCAGCGGCGGGCCCGGCCTGCTCAAGCAGTCCCTGGGCGGGCTCGGCGACCGGGACGAGTACGGCGTGTGGGCGGTGGCCGGCACCCCGGGGCCCACCCACAGCGAGCTGCTGCCGTTCGGCACCCACCGGCGCGCCGACGGCGTCCGCGCCCTCGACCCCGGCGGACCGGCCAGGGTGCGCGACGCCGAGGCCGACCCGCACGCGGCGCTGCTGGACGCGCTGGAGTTCCTGCACGGGCGCGGCACCGACGACCAGCGGCCGCAGCTGATCGTCTATCTCACCGACGACGAGGACGACAACCGGCTGACCGGACGCAACCTCGACGACGTCCTGAAGCGGGCGCGCACGGCGCGGGTACCGGTCGTCATGGTGTCGCTGGCCAACGGCGGCTGCGACGGCGGCCGGCCCGACGCGCGGATCGCCGCGGCGAGTTCGGGGCGCTGCCTGGACCCGGGGGACGACCTGGGGGCGGCGCTGCACGACGAGGTCGCGCGGACCGGGACGGGGGAGGAATGAGACTGCGACGGATCGCCGCCGTGCTGACGCTGCTGGCCGTGGCGGCCTGCACCGGCACGGCCGGCCCGGACGACGGCGCGACGCCCGGGTCCTCGTCGTCGTCCCGCTGGATCGTGGTCGCCAGCGGGCGGGACGTCACCGGCAAGGGCGGCATAAGGCAGCAGCTGATCGACGCGTGGAACCGCACGCAGCCCGCCGACGGCTACCGGGCCCGGCTGGTGGAACTGCCCGGCTCCGCCGACGCGCAGCGCAGCCAGCTGCTCGGCGCGCTGCAGTCGGGCAGTGCGTCGTACGACGTGGTCAACCTGGACGTGACCTGGGTGCCGGAGTTCGCCGCGGCCCGGCTGATCCAGCCGCTGCCGGACAGCGCCGTGGAGCGCACGTCCGACCTGGTGCCGTCCGTGGACGCCACCTCCCGGTGGGACGACGAGCGCTACGCGGTGCCGTTCAACAGCGACGTCGGGCTGCTGTACTACCGGCGGGACCATCTGGCGGCGGTCAGCGGGCGCAGCGATCTGGGCACCAGCGTCAGCTGGGACGAGCTGCGGGAGCTGATCGAGGCGCTCAACCGCAAGCGGCCGACGGGGTACGAGGCCGGGTGGACCACCCAGCTCGACGGCTACGAGGGGCGGACCGTCAACGCCGTCGAGGCGTTCGCGTCGGCGTGGGGCGACGACGTCCGGCTCACCGACTCCAAGGGGCGCTACCTGGGGGACGAGGAGCAGCTCGCGGCCGGGATCGGCGAACTGCGCCGGCGCACCGGCACGGCGTACACGCTGCGGGACGCCTACGAGTCCGACGAGGCGCGCTCGCTCGACGACTTCGCGCAGGGCCGTACGACGTTCCTGCGGCACTGGCCGTACGTGTACCCGACGCTGTACGGGACGTTCAAGGACGACCTCGGGGTGACGCGGCTGCCGGGCAAGGCGGTGCTGGGCGGGCAGGACCTGGCGGTCACGTCGACGACGTCCGGCGAGCGGGCGGCGCACGCGTACGACCTGATCCGCTTCCTCACCGGCCCCGACAGCGAACGCTGCCTGCTGCGCGCCGGGTTCGCGGCGACACGGACGTCCGCCTACGAGGACGGCGCGACGTGCACGCACGCGCCGGTGTACGCGGAGACGCCGTCGGCGTCCCCGACCGGCGAGAGCCCCGGCCGGACGCCTCCGGACCGGCTCGGCGGCCTCAGCTACCGCCGGCAGATCCTGCTGCCGGCCCTGCGGGAGGCCGTGCAGCGTCCGCGCACACCCCTGTACGGCGCGGTGTCCCGCACGCTGATCACCACCCTGGGCCCGCTGTACGACGTGGGGCCGCGGGGCGGGGGCGCGCAGACGCCGAGCGACCAGGAACTGGCGGAGTCGCTGAACCGGGCGCTGAAGCGGGAGCTGCCCCACTGAGGTGGGGGTCTGCGACGGGTGTCTAGGGGTGGCCCGGCCAGCGGGGCTGCACCGTGGTGGTGGGATGGGACGCCGCCTTCGCCGGGCAGGCGTTGGCCGCCGTGACCAGGGCCGCGACGGCGAGGACGGCCGCGACGACGCCCCGGGTGACGGGCGTCGTGCCGGGCGGCCGCAGGCGGGCATGGGTGAGCTGGGTGGGGAGCGGGGAGGACTGGTCGTGGCGTGCGGAGGGGCGGACGTGCACGGCAACCTCGCAGCGGCGGGCGGTGACAGCGGCGGGCGATGACAGTCGCATGTTAAGTGGGTTTAATACGCCGTTTAACCTAGGGGGTGCCGGAAGCCAACGGCAAGAGGGACCGGGGGAGTTGGGGGTCGGGATGGGTGTCTCGGATGGCGGGTCCGGTGGTGGCGGCGGTGCCGGTGGCGGGGCGCGGGAGCGGGATGCGCCCGAGGTCATCGGGCGGCGCGTGCAGCGGTTGCGGAGCCGGAGGGGGCTGACGCAGCGGCAGCTGGCCGAGCCCACGTACACCCCGGCGTACATCTCCACGCTGGAGGCCGGGCGGGTGCGGCCGTCCGACGCGGCCCTGCGGTATCTCGCCGAGCGGCTCGGCGTCGGCTTCGAGGAGCTGGCGACCGGGCGGTCCGCCCGGCTCGTCACCGATCTGCGGCTGCGGCTCACCGAGGCGCAGCGCACTCTGGTCGGCGGGGACGCGGAGGCGGCGGCGGCGCAGTACGCGGCGCTGCTGGCTCAGGCGGAGGAGCACGGGATCGCCGAGGTGGAGGCCGGGGCGCTGCTCGGGCTCGGGGAGTGCGGGATCGACACCGGGGATCTCACGGCGGCCCGCGGATGCTTCGAGCGGGCCGAGGCGCGGCTCGCGGACGCGCCGCTGCCGGCGCGGGTGCCCGCCGTGCGGGGGCGGGCGGTGACGCACTACCTCGCCGGGGAGCTGCGGTACGCCGTGTACCTGCTGGAGTCGGCGATCGACGAGCTGAACCGCGGTGGGTTGCACGACCCGGACGCGCTGCTGCTGCTGTACGCGTCGGCCATCGGGCCGTACATGGACCTCGGGGCACAGGTGCGGGCCGCGCAGGCCGCGGAGTTCGCGCTGGCGCTGGCGCCGCGGGTGGACGATCCGGCGCTCGTGGCGCGGATGCACCGGTCCGTGGCGCGGACGATGCTCGCGGAGGGGCGGCTCGCCGAGGCGGACGCCTCGCTGGCCAGGGCGGCCGAGCTGTACCGGCAGCTGCAGATCCGGACCGAGCTGGCCCACTGCCACTGGATGCGGGGATACGTCTGCGCGCAGAACGGGCAACTGGAACGGGCCGAGGCGGAGTTGCGCGAGGCGCGGGCCATGCTGACGGCGGGGCGGGCCGGGCTGTACAGCAGCCAGGTCGCCGTGGAACTGGCGGACGTGCTGCACCGGCGGGGACGGTCGGAGGAGGCGGCGGCGCTGTTGCGGGGGGTGCTGGGGGAACTGTCCAGCGAGCGGGGGGCCGTGCATGCCGCTGCCGCGCATCGGTTGCTGGGGATCATCGCGGAGGACGCGCGGGACAGTGAGGCGGCGGAGGAGCACTATGTGCGGGCGCTGAGTCTGCTGGAGCGGGCGGGGGCGGCGGGGGATCTGGCGGATCTGTGCCGGTTGCTGGGGGATCTGCTGCGGCGTACGGGGCGGGTGGAGGCGGCGCTGGACGCGTATCGGACGGGGCTGGGGCACCGGGCTGCGCTGGGCACGACGACGTGGGTGGCTCCGGCGGGGTGAGGTGGTGTTTTCGTCTGCGGGTGCGTGGTGGACCGGGACAACGCCGTGGCGCGTGACGCCGGGTCGATCACACCTGTGCTCGGCCCTGTTTGCGGACCTCCGCGAGGCGCAGTGCTCCCAGTTGGACCGCTGCCTGGGTCGCATCGGAGGGGACGTCCGAGAGGCCGCCGTTGGTCAAGGTGAACGCGTCGGTGCCCTGGCGGACCGCCGCTACGTCGAGGGTGAGGACCGTCGGCTCCTCCGTGTCCTCGGCCGGTGGGGCCGTCACCGTGACGCGCAGGCCTTGCCTCGCGTCCCCGACCGGGGGCAGGGAGGCGGTGGAGATCTGGACGTCCTGGGCCACGCCCCGTGCCGTCGCCGCCGTGAAGTGCGCGCATCTCTGCGGCACCGTCGCGAGCCACGCCAGCGTCCGGTCGACGTCGGCGCGCGGCTGGGCCGAGACCTGGTAGCGCAGTTGGGCTCCGGTGTCGGTGTCGTCGAGGCCGACGAGCGCGCGGGCCGGGGAGCCGAGGAGGGCGTCGGAGTACAGGGCGTCCAGGAAGCGGGCGCAGTCGCCGGGTGCGCCCGTCGTCTTCAGCATGCCGTCCCGCCAGGTCGCCGCGCCCCGCGTGGGCGTCCACCCCGGGCCGAGGTCGGTGTCGGTGATCAGGACCGCCTGGGCCTGCGCGGCGGTGAGCGCGGGGGCGGTGGTGGGGGAGGCCGGCGCGGAGCGGGTGGCAGACGACGCGGTGGTGGGGGCGGAGGTGGGGCCCTCCTCCATGTCGAAGTAGCGGCCCGAGCAGGCGGTGGCGGTCAGGAGGGTGGCGGCGGCGAGCGTCAGGGCTGCGGGGAGCGGAGGTCGGGGCATCGGGGCTCCTGGGCGGGGCGGGGTGCGTAGGTCCAGGTCAGCACCGTGATCGCCGGGCGACCAGCGCACAGGACCGTCCGGGCGACAAAAACGCTCGCGGGGGGAGGTGCGCTTGGGTACCGTCGTCGTATGCAGCGCGTACAGGCCGTGTCCACGACGACGCCGGAGAGTGTCCCGGCGCGCTGACAGCTGACCGATGTCGCGAAACCCCGGGGCGGGCGCCCCGGGGTTTCGCGTGCGGGGGCTCGCTCCGTTCCAGGAGAAGGAGCCTGCCATGCACGACCACCGCCGTCTCGGCCGCGAACTGGACCTGTTCGGCACCGACCCGCTGATCGGGGCGGGACTGCCGTACTGGCTGCCCGACGGGGCCGTCGTGCGGCACACCCTGGAGAGTTATGTCCGGGACGTGGAGCGCGCCGCCGGCTACCGGCACGTGTACTCGCCCGTTCTCGGCAAACGGGAGCTGTACGAGATCTCCGGGCACTGGGAGCTGTACCGCGACGACATGTTCCCGCCGATGCGGCTGGGGGCGGAGGAGGTCGTGCTGCGGCCCAGTCTGTGTCCGCATCATGCGCTCGTCTACCGGTCACGGTCCCGCAGCTACCGGGAACTGCCGTACCGGCTGGCCGAGTTGGGCGGCATGTACCGGTCCGAGCTGTCCGGGGTGCTGGGGGGTCTCACCCGGGTGCGGGCCATTCAGCTGAACGACGCGCACATCTTCTGCACCCTCGACCAGGCCGTCGGCGAGGCCCGCGCCGCTGTGGAGCTGATCGCCCGCGCCCATGCCGACCTCGGCATCCGGGGCGCCCGGTACCGGCTGTCGCTGCCCGGGGAGGGCGGCAAGTACGTCGCCGACCCCGAGTTGTGGCGGCGCGCCACCGGCATGCTCCGGGAGGTACTGGACGGGATCGACCACGAGGAGGCCGCCGGCGAGGCCGCGTTCTACGGGCCGAAGATCGATGTGCAGGTGGCCGATGCGGCGGGGCGGGAGTCGACCCTGTCGACCGTGCAGATCGACCTCCATCAGCCGGAGCGGTTCGGCCTGTCGTACGTCGGCGCGGACGGGGCCAGGCACCGGCCCGTGATGGTGCACCGCAGTGTCATCGGCAGTGTCGAGCGGGTGGTCGCGCACCTGCTCGAACAGCACGGCGGTGCCTTTCCCGCCTGGCTGGCGCCCGTGCAGCTGGTCGTGCTGCCGGTGTCGGCGGAGCAGGAGGGGCGGGCCCGGGAGGTCGTGGAGCGGGCGGAGGCCGCCGGACTGCGGGCCGACGTCGCGGTCGAGGGGAGCCTGGGGGCGCGGATCCGGGCGGCGCGGCTGGTGCCGTACCAGGCGGTGATCGGTGCGCGGGAGGACGCGGCCGGGGAGGTGTCGCTGCGGCTGCGGGACGGGCGGCGGGCGGGGCAGGTGCCCGTGGCGGAGCTGGTGCGGCGGGTGGCGGAGGTGGTCGGGGCGCGCGGGATGGAGCTGTGGGGCTGAGCCGCCGGGGCGCTTATCGTCGGGGGACGACGGAAGGAGCTCCTGGTGGCCGGTCAACCCATCCCCGTGATCATCGACTGCGATACCGGTGTCGACGACGCCCTCGCCCTGCTGTTCGCGGTACGTCATCCCGGTCTGGATCTGCGCGCGGTGACGTGTGTCGCCGGGAACACGGACGTCGACGGGGTCGTACGCAACACGCTGACCGTGCTGGAGCAGGCGGGGGCGCCGCAGATCCCGGTGGGGCGGGGTGCCGAGCGGCCGTTGATCGAGCCGGCGCGTTCGGCCCGGCATGTGCACGGCCACGACGGCATGGGCGATCTGGGGCTGCCCGCGCCGGCCCGCCGGCCCGCCGACGTCGACGCGGTGACGCTGCTGCGGCGGGAGATCCTCGCGAGCGAGCGGCCGGTGACCCTGATCCCGACGGCGCCGCTGACGAACATCGCGCTGCTGCTGCGCACCCATCCGGAGGTGACCCGCAACATCGAGCGGATCGTCTTCATGGGCGGCGCGGTCACCACCGGCAACGCCACGCCGGTCGCGGAGTTCAACGTCTGGCACGACCCGGAGGCCGCGGCGATCCTGCTGACCGCGGGGGTGCCGATCACCATGTACGGCCTGGACGTGTTCATGCGGGTCGTGGTGCCGGGCAGCGATGTGCACCGGATGCGGGCGAGCAGTGAGCCCGGGACCCGGCTGGCCGGTGACCTGCTGGCCCACCGGCCGACCACGCAGGGCGGCGAGCCCGAGGCGGAGGAGGCGGGCGGCCTCGGCGACGCGGGCGCGGTGTGCGCGGTCGCCGATCCGGCGGGCCTGACGACGCGGCTGCTGCCGGTGGAGGTGTCCCTGGCCCCGGGTCCTGGCCGGGGGCAGACGGTCGTCGACCGGCGCCCGCGCCCCGGCGAGTCCGAGATCCACGAGGGCGCCCGCGAACAGCCCCTGGTGGACGTGGCGCTGGAGGTCGACGTCGACCGGTACGTGAAGCTGTACCTGGAGACCGTCGAGCGTTAATCGGCGGCGGAGGCCGCCCAGCGTTCCTCCACCCTGGCCAGCCTCCAGTACGTCAGCGCCACCGCCCACACCAGGACGAACAGGCCGACGATGAGATAGCCGACGCTGTCCAGGTCGATCCCGGCGATCCAGCCGGTGACGCCGTCGCTCAGGCCGAACTTGTCGTGCAGCACGCCGACCAGCTCGATGGTGCCGATGACGAACGCGACGGCGATGGACAGGCCGGTGATGGCGAGGTTGTAGAACACCTTGCGGACCGGATGGGAGAACGCCCACTGGTAGGCGAAGTTCATGAACGTGCCGTCCAGGGTGTCGAACAGGCACATGCCGGCCGTGAACAGCAGCGGCAGGCACAGGATGGCGTACCAGGGCAGTCCGGCGGCCGCGCCCGAGCCGGCCATCACCATCAGGGTGACCTCGGTGGCGGTCTCGAAGCCGAGGCCGAAGAGGAAGCCGAGCGGGTACATCTGGCCCGGCCGGGAGATCGAGCGGGTGAGGCGGCCGAGGAAGCGGTTCATGAACCCGCGCGAGTCCAGGTGCCGCTCCAGCTCGGACTCGTCGTACGTGCCCGCCCGCATCGACCGGAACACCTTCAGGATGCCGAACAGGGCGACCAGGTTGAGGGCGGCGATGAGGTACAGGAAGGTACCGGCCACGGTCGTGCCGAGGAAGCCGAGCACCTGGTGGGTGGTGGACCCCTCGTCGGTGACCCGGTCGGCGAGCTGGGTGCCGCCCGCGATCATCACCGCGAGGACGATCACCACGCTGGAGTGGCCGAGCGCGAACCAGAAGCCGACGGACACCGGGCGTTTGCCGTCGGCCATGAGCTTGCGGGTGGTGTTGTCGATGGCGGCGATGTGGTCGGCGTCGAAGGCGTGCCGCACGCCCAGGGTGTAGGCGGTGACGCCGAGGCCGATGCCGAAGGCCTTGGTGCCGACCTCGTAGTGGCCGGGTACCACGAGGAGGAAGAGGATCCCGAAGGCGACGACGTGCAGGGCGGCGATGGCGGCCATCAGCCCGGCGGTCTTCACGGTGTCCTCGCGGCGCCATGTGAAGGTGGCCTTCGCGGTCGTCGTCGGGGCAGGGTCGGGCAAGGTCATCCGGTCACGCTCCAGCACCTCGTGGATCTCTTCGTGAGCTGCCGTGGCCGGTCTCCTGGCTGACGAGGTGGTGCGTCCGCCGTCCCTGCCTTCCCGGTCGCACGACCAGTGGCCCGGCGTGAGCCGGACGGGACGAGAACTCCCCGATCACAGTGGCGAGGGCCGCGCCGGTTTCCCACCGGCTTCCCGAACACCACGGCCCGCCCACGGTAGGGGGGCCGAGGGTCTTCTGCATAGCTGCACAGCTGTGCAGGTATGCAAGATCACAATCGGGGCGGGAGAATGCGGGCATGCACCTCGTGCCCCCCGACCGCGCCGACCGCCGCACCATCGACGGTCACCGTGTCTGTGACGCCATCGCGGCCATCGGCGACGCCGCCCACGTGCGTGCCTGGGCCGACCGCTTCTCGCTGCTCGCCGACCCCAACCGGCTCGCTCTCCTGCTCGCCCTGCACCGCACCGGCCCCCTCGCGGTGTCCGACCTGGCGATCGCGACGGGCATGAACGACCCCGCCGTGTCGCAGGCCCTGCGGCTGCTGCGGGCGTCCGGGACGGTGGCGGGCGAGAAGCAGGGCCGGGTGGTCCGTTACCGGGTGGTCGACCCGGACGTGCGGACCCTGCTCGCGCGGTGCACCGCCGACGGCGCCTGACCCGCGCACACGGGCACGTTCCCTTGCGGGGTGAAGTGGACAGTCATCTCACTGTCGTGCCCGAACCGGCGAACGGAGACCGCGTGCCCGATCTCTCCTCCCGCGACCCCGACTGGTGGCGGCAGGCCGTCGTCTACCAGGTCTACCCCCGCAGCTTCGCCGACGCCGACGGCGACGGTCTCGGCGACCTGCGCGGGATCACCGACCGCCTGACCCACCTGGCCGCGCTCGGCGTCGACGCGCTGTGGCTGAGCCCGTTCTACCCCTCCGAACTCGCCGACGGCGGCTACGACGTCGCCGACCACCGTGCCGTCGACCCGCGCCTGGGCACCCTGGACGACTTCGACGCGCTCGTCGCCGAGGCGCACCGGCTGGGCCTGAAGGTCGTCGTCGACATCGTCCCCAACCACACCTCGCACCAGCACACCTGGTTCCAGGAGGCCCTGCGCGCCGGGCCGGGTTCGCGCGCCCGCGAGCGGTACGTCTTCCGGGACGGCCGCGGCGTCCACGGGGAGCTGCCGCCCTCGGACTGGCAGTCGGTGTTCGGCGGCAGCGCCTGGGAGCGGGTGCCGGACGGGCAGTGGTACCTGCATCTGTTCGCCCGCGAGCAGCCCGACCTGAACTGGGCCGACGAGGAGGTACGCGCCGACCTGCGCGCCACCCTGCGCTTCTGGGCCGACCGGGGCGTGGACGGCTTCCGCGTGGACGTCGCCCACGCCCTGGCCAAGGACCTGAGCGAGCCGCTGCGCGACCTCGGCGCACCCGAGCTGAGCGACGAGGCGGCCCTGACGGTGCTGCCCCCGGGCAGCCACCCCTTCTACGACCGCGACGAGGTGCACGAGATTTACCGGGACTGGCGCCGCCTGCTCGACGCCTACTCCCCGCCCCGCGCGGCCATCGCCGAGGCATGGGTGCCGGGGGAGCGCCGCGCGCTGTACGCCCGGCCGGACGAGCTGGGGCAGGCGTTCAACTTCGAGTTCCTGCAGGCTCCCTGGCACGCGGACGCGCTGCGCGAGGTCATCACCGCGTCGCTGGCCGGCGCCCGTGCCGTCGGCGCCACCGCCACCTGGGTGCTGTCCAACCACGACGTCGTGCGGCACGCCTCCCGGCTGATGCTGCCACCGGGCACCGACGACAACGCCTGGCTGCTGTCCGGCGGGCACGCGCCCCGGATCGACCCGGCGGCCGGGCTGCGCCGGGCCCGCGCCGCGACGCTGCTGATGCTGGCGCTGCCCGGCTCGTCGTACCTCTACCAGGGCGAGGAGCTGGGGCTGCCCGAGGTCGCCGAGCTGCCGGCCGAGGTCCTCCAGGACCCGATCTGGGAGCAGACGGGCCATGTCCGCAAGGGCCGCGACGGCTGCCGGGTGCCGCTGCCGTGGACGGTGAGCGGCCCGTCGTACGGCTTCGGGGCGGGCGGCGCCTGGCTGCCGCAGCCGCCGTCCTTCGCGTCGTACGCCGTGCAGGCGCAGGACGGCACGGAGGGCTCGACGCTGGAGCTGTACCGGGCCGCGCTGAAGCTGCGCCGCAAGCTGGCGCAGGGCGAGGAGCTGCGGTGGGCCGAGGACGTCCCGGACGGTGTGCTCGCCTTCACCCGGTCGGAGGGCTGGCGGTGCGTCGTCAACCTGTCGGAGCGCGCGGTACCCCTGCCGGCCGGCGAGGTCCTGCTCGCCGGCGCCCCGCTGGAGGACGGCCGGCTCGGCCCGGACACCACGGTCTGGCTGGGTTAGGCCCTGAGGTCTGGATCATCCCGGCGTCGCGGGTCCTAGCGCACCGTCGGGGACGGGTCGCCGGGCAGCGGGACCGGGGTGGCCGTCGCGGTCGGGGGCGGGGTGAGGACGACCTGCGGCTGGCCCCCGGGCGGGGGCGGCGGGGTGACGTCGTTCGAGGGCAGCTTCGGCGGGGCGGTCTGCTGGAAGAGGGCCTGGTCGAAGTTGACCAGGCCGGTCTTCTCCATGACCGTGATGTGGTCGAGGACGGTGTCGTTGGCCTGGTCGGCCAGCGCGCGCACCAGCGTGTTCTTCGTCGTGGAGCGGATCTTCGCGATCGTGTTGAAGATCGAGCCGTGCGTGATGCGCAGGATGTTGGCGAAGTCGGAGTCGAACTGCCGGCCGCTGTCCGCGTTGAGGGTGGCGATGAAGCCCTGCTGCTGCGGGCTGGGCAGGTTGGGCAGGGTGATGTTCAGCATGGGCGCGACCCTGCGGCAGGTGGTGTCCAGCGCCGCGTGCCCGTCGATCAGGTGCCGCCCGGCCGTGAGGACCGCCTTGTCGGTGCTCTTCTTCAGGGCCATCTGGCCCACGGGGTACTCCCACAGACCGGCCGCGCGCACCTTCACCACGAAGTCCCGGTCCCCCTCGGTGAGCGGCCCCCACTGAGTGTTGGCGATCACCCGTGAGGTGTCGCTGGACACCGTCTGCACGCCGAGCATGGCCGGATAAGCGAGCGCAACGAGGGTCAGACCGAGGGCTCCGCCCATGAAGAGGGTTCCCGTCGCTTTCCGCGAGAGTCGCACCGTGCCTCCTGTCACACCGTCCGGTCGGACGCACAGGAGTACGCAACGAACGGCGGTTGTGTTCGGCGGGGACCGAAAAAATCTTCCTTGACGGCGGTCGGCTCACGTTTTATGCAGGAAGGGAGGTGAAGCCCGCAGCCCCGCAGCTACGGCACCCGAGAAGGGAGAGCCCGATGGCGCGTTCGGTCGGAATCGATCTCGGCACCACGAACTCGGTGGTCTCGGTCCTGGAGGGCGGCGAACCCACCGTCATCGCCAACACGGAGGGGGCCCGCACCACCCCGTCCGTCGTCGCCTTCGCCAAGAACGGCGAGGTGCTCGTCGGGGAGGTCGCGAAACGGCAGGCCGTGACGAACGTGGAGCGCACGGCCCGGTCCGTCAAGCGGCATGTGGGCGACCACGCCTGGCGGTTCCCGGACAGCGGCGACATCGACGGCAGGCGGTACACCGCGCAGGAGGTCTCCGCGCGCGTGCTGCAGAAACTCAAGCGGGACGCGGAGGCGTACCTGGGCGAGGACGTCACGGACGCCGTGATCACCGTGCCGGCGTACTTCGACGACGCCCAGCGGCAGGCCACGAAGGAGGCCGGGGAGATCGCCGGCCTGAACGTCCTGCGGATCGTCAACGAGCCGACGGCGGCGGCGCTGGCGTACGGGCTGGACAAGGGCAACGACCAGACGGTGCTCGTCTTCGACCTCGGCGGCGGTACGTTCGACGTGTCGCTGCTGGAGATGGGCGACGGTGTCATCGAGGTCAAGGCGACCAACGGCGACACACACCTCGGCGGCGACGACTGGGACCAGCGGATCGTCGACCACCTCGTCACCGGCTTCAAGAACAACTACGGCGTCGATCTGTCGAAGGACAAGATGGCCGTGCAGCGGCTCCGGGAGGCCGCGGAGAAGGCGAAGATCGAGCTGTCCTCGTCGACCGAGACGAGCATCAACCTGCCCTACGTCACCGCCTCCGCCCAGGGTCCGCTGCATCTGGAGGAGAAGCTCACGCGGGCGCAGTTCGAACAGCTGACGGCGGATCTGCTGCAGCGCTGCAAGGGGCCGTTCCAGAACGCGGTGCGCGACGCGGGGATCTCGGTCAAGGAGATCGACCACGTGGTGCTGGTCGGCGGATCGACGCGGATGCCGGCCGTGACGGAGCTGGTGAAGGAACTGACGGGCAAGGAGCCGCACAAGGGCGTCAACCCCGACGAGGTCGTGGCGGTGGGGGCGGCGCTGCAGGCCGGTGTGCTCAAGGGTGAGGTCAAGGACGTCCTGCTGCTGGACGTCACCCCGTTGTCGCTCGGTATCGAGACCAAGGGCGGCATCATGACCAAGCTCATCGAGCGCAACACCACGATCCCGACCAAGCGCTCGGAGATCTTCACGACGGCCGAGGACAACCAGCCGTCGGTGACGATCCAGGTCTACCAGGGCGAGCGGGAGATCGCGGCGTACAACAAGAAGCTCGGCATGTTCGAGCTGACCGGTCTGCCGCCCGCGCCGCGCGGGGTGCCGCAGATCGAGGTGGCGTTCGACATCGACGCCAACGGGATCATGCACGTCTCCGCCAAGGACCTCGGCACCGGCAAGGAACAGAAGATGACCGTCACCGGCGGCTCCGCACTGCCGCGGGACGACATCGACCGCATGGTGCGGGAGGCCGAGCAGCACGCGGAGGAGGACCGGCGCCGGCGCGAGGCGGCGGAGACCCGCAACCAGGGGGAGCAGCTCGTCTACCGGACGGAGCAGCTGATCCGGGACAACCCGGAGAACATCCCCGCGGACGCCAAGAGGGAGACGGAGGAGGCGCTGGCCGAGCTGAAGGAGGCGCTGAAGGGCGAGGACACGGGGGCGATCCGCTCCGCGGTCGACAAGGCGGCTCAGGCGGCGCAGAAGATCGGTACGGCGATGTACGAGCGGGGGCGGGAGGCCTCCGGCGGGCAGGGTGAGAGCGCGGGTGCCTCCGGCGGGAAAGCCGACGACGACGTGGTGGACGCGGAGATCGTGGACGACGACAAGCGGGAGGCGGGCTGAGGACGGCGGCTGTCCGCGGGTGGGTGAGGGGGTGCACGCGCAGTTCCCCGCGCCCCTTGGGCGGGCTGTCGTCGCCGTCACTCTCATGGGTGCACCGGCGCGGCACGTGGTCTTTTGCGACCTGACAATCGGCGTGGGGGGTCGACACCCGTTCGTTCAGGGAGATCGCGCCACCATGAGACGCCCCCTCGTTTCGCTGGGCTGCTGCGCAGCTCTCGTACTGACCGCCTTGCTCCAGTCGCCCGCCGGGGCGCAGGAACGCGAGCTGTGGGGCTCGGTGACCATCGTTCCCGGCCGGCAGGGGCTGCTGGAGGTCGCCGGGTACGGCGGTCCCGCTCTCGGCGCCGGGTCCCGGCTGACGCTGACCGTCTCGGCGCCCGCCGCGGTCACCGGTACGCCGCTGGCCGACGGCGGCTACCGCGGGGCCGTCGCCGCAGACGGCGGCACCGGCACCTACACGTTCTCCGGCACCGCGGCGGGCGGCCCGTGGTCCGGCCGGACGTTCCCGTTCGTGCTCTTCGTTCCCGCGAACGCCGTGCCGGGGACCCGGCTGAGCGGGTGCGCGATGGTCGTCACCGACGCCGGCGGCAGCCGCCGCGACGAAGGGGCGTGCACCGTGACGGTGGGGCTGCCCGAGCCGACGCTGTCGCAGCCGCTGGCCGGTGTCCCGCTCGGCTCGCGGCCGCGGACCGCAGGCACCGCCTACCCGGGTGCCCAGGTCAGCGTCCGCGACCAGGACGAGAACGAGGTGTGCTCCACGACCGCCGCCGCCGACGGCACCTGGTGGTGCGTGCCCGGGACCGATCTGCCGGCCGGCGCCGGGCGGCTGCAGGCCACGGCGACCTTCAACGGGGTGAGCGCGGAGAGCGAGCAGATCCGTATCACCGTGACGTAAGGGGCCGTAACGGCACGGCGAGGCGGATGCGTTGGCCAAACATTGACCTTTCATCCGGGAGTGTTGACTCTTCCCCGGGAGAGTCCATAGCCGGGCCGCGCCTACATTCGGCCGCATGTCCGTGCCGCTCCCCGTCCTGCCGTATCGCAAGCCCACCAAGGGCCGCGACTACTGGGTCTTCGACGACGTCCTGCCCGATCCCGACGCCGTGCGGGAGCGGGTGCTGCGCAGGGACGACTGGGTCAAGGGGTATCCGTACACCTCCGAGAGCTGGCCCGGGCTGCGCACCATGCCCGGCCTGGAACCCGGTGAGCTGGCGGTGGTCGAGAACCTCGTGCGGCGGGCGACCGGTGCCAAGGAGCTGTGGGTGCAGCGGGCGCCGGGCGGCGGCACCCTGAACCACAACTGTGTGCAGGTCGTCGGGGAGGGCGAGAGCGAGTCACGGCCGCACACCGACTCCCGGGCGCTGTGCCGGTACGCCGCCGTGCTGTACCTCAATCCGGCGGTGCCGAAGGGCTGCGGTACGGCCTTCTACCGGCAGTCCCTGCCCGGCGGGCGGCTCGGCGGCAACGTCGTGCAGGCGCCGCACACCAACCTGGTCGAGGCCCTCGGGACGCGGTTCGTCGCGCCGGACGCCTTCGAGGAGGACGTGACGGTTGCGCACCGGTACAACCGGCTGCTGGTCTATCACGCCAACCTCGTGCACAGCGCGACCGGTTACCACGGCCTCTCGCTGGAGGACAAACGCATGACCGCGGTCTTCTTCTGGATGGCCTGACGTCCACATCGGACGCCGCCTCACCCCTCGGACCGCTGTGCGGACGGCACTACCGCTGCGGGTGATACCTAGGGGGCGAGTGTCCTCCGACCGGGCGGTGTGCGGACGTGCGGCATTCACGCTGCGCATCCGTGTCCCTACGCTGTGACGAGTTCCGGCAGCAGGACCGCACGGGGGTCGTATGGGATTCGGATTCGGTCAGCGCCGCGGCGGGCAACTCCCCGCCGAGGTCACCGGTTTCGTGGGACGGGCGCAAGAACTCGCCTCGCTGCGCGACGCGTTGGGACAGGCACGGCTGGTCACACTGGTCGGCCCCGGCGGCGTCGGCAAGAGCCGTACGGCGCTGCGGGCGGCCGGGGAGGCGGCCGCGCGGTACGCGGACGGCGTGCGGCTCGTCGAGTTGTCGGCGCTGCACGACGCCGAGCTGGTCCCGGCGACCCTCGCCGGGGTGCTGGAGCTGCCCGAACAGTCCGGCATGAGCGCGCTGGACGCGGTCGTGGAGCAGCTGCGCGGCAGGCGGACGCTGGTCGTCCTGGACACCTGTGAGCATCTGCTCGACGCGTGCGCCACGCTCTGCGACATCCTGCTGCGTGAGGCGCCCGGGCTGACCGTGCTCGCCACCAGCCGGCAGCCGCTGGACGTGCCCGGTGAGCACTGTCTGACCCTGGCGCCGCTGCCCCGCGAGGACGCGGTGGAGCTGTTCCTGCAGCGGGCCGCCGCCGTGACCGCCGGGCAGGGCGTCACCGAAGCGGACCGGGAGCGCACGTTCGCCCTGGTCGACCGGCTGGACGGCATTCCGCTCGCCCTGGAGCTGGCGGCGGTCAGACTGCGCGCCCTGCCGCTGGCGGAGCTGGTCGCCCGGCTCGACCGCCGCTTCGAGATCCTCACCGGGGGCCGCCGCACCGCGCTCACCCGGCACCAGACCCTGCGCACCGCCATCGACTGGTCCCACGAGCTGTGCACCCCGCGGGAACGCCTGCTGTGGGCCCGGCTCTCCGTCTTCGCCGGGCCCTTCGACCTGGCGGCGGCCGAGCAGGTCTGCGCCGGGGGCGGTCTGCCCGCCGAGCGGGTCGTCGAGGCCCTGGTGGGGCTGGTCGACAAGTCCGTCGTGCAGCGGATCGACGAGGACGGCGGCGCGGGGCGCTACCGGCTGCTCGACACGATCCGTGAGTACGGGCGCGGCCGGCTGTCCCTCACCGACGACCACGAGGCGGTCCTGGAGCGGCACTTCGGGCGTTACGAGCGGCTCGCGGGGCGCTTCTGGGACGAGTTCGTCGGGCCCTCCCAGGTCGCCCTGCACCGCGCGGTGCGGCGCGAGGCCGCCGATGTGCGGGCCGCCCTGGAGCACGGCTGCGCGAGCGCGGCGAGGGCGCCGCGGGCGCTGTGGCTGGCGGCCCGGCTCGGGCCGTACTGGCGGGCCGCGGGCACCCTGTCGGAGGGGCGGTACTGGATCGACAAGGCGCTGGAGCTGACCCCGCAGGACTGTCCCGAGCGGGCCTGGGGGCTGTTCATGACCGGTGTGTTCGGGGTGTGGACGGCCGACCTGGACACCGCGCTGGAGCGGTTCCCCGAGGCCCACGCGGTGGCGCGGCGGGTCGGGCAGCGGCGGGTGGAGCTGTTCGCCGAGGCGTATCTGGGCGCGATGACGGCGCTCGGCGGCAAGGTCGAGGAGGGGCTGGCGGAGCTGGAGCGGGCCCGGCAGCGGATCGTCGCCGCCGGTGACGCGCTCGGCATCGGGGTCGTGCACTACGAGGGCGCGCTGCTGCGGGCGGTGCTCGGCGACACGATGGGGGCGCTGGAGCTGTGCGCGACGGGTCTCGCGTATCTGGAGGGCACCGGCGAGCGGCAGATCTACGCCTCCACGCTGGCGGTGCAGGGGCTGATCCTGTCGCTCGCCGGGGACCACGACGACAGCGCGGTGTGCTTCGAGCGGTCCCTGGAGGCGGCCGCGGAGATGGGTGAGGTGCTGGTGGCGGCGCTCGCCTGCCTGGGGCTCGCCTGGTACGAGGCCCGGCGCGGGCGCCACGCGCGCGCGTGCTGGCTGCTCGGATACGCCGAGCACGCCCGCCGCCTGGGCGGTGACCCGGTGGCGATGCTGCCGCGGCTGCTGCAGGAGCAGGACGCGGTGCAGCGCGCGGTGCGGGCCGCGCTGGGGGCGGAGGACTTCGGCCGGCTGCGGGACGCGGGGGCGCGGATGTCGGGGCGGCAGGTGCTCGACGCGGTACGCGCGGGCGCCGACGAGCCGGGGCCCGCGGACGGCGTACGGCGTCCGCCGCGGCCCCGGGAGCCGGTGGAGGGGCGCGCCGCGGACGCCCTCACACGGCGCGAGCGGGAGGTCGCCGCGCTGGTCACACGGGGGCTGTCCAACCGGGAGATCGCGGAGCGGCTGGTCATCTCCAAGCGCACGGTCGACGCCCATGTCGAGCACATCCTCGCCAAGCTGCGCATCACCTCGCGCACGGAGATCCCGGCGGTGACCGTTTCGGGTACGTAGGTACGGGGCGGGGCCGCGCCGGGCGGGGCCTGGCGGGAGTACGTATACCGATCTTCCCGGGTTGTGGTGCGCGGTGCCCGTCCGGCGCGGCAGCCTGGGGGAAGCCGCCGGGGGGACGGAGCGCCCGGGTGCCGACAGTGTCGGATCCCCCGCGGCTGTCATGGCAGGCATCCGGCGCGGTACCTCCCCCCGGCGACTGTGGCGGGGCTGCCCCTGGTCGGCGGGGCAGCCCCGTCGTGTGTGAGGTGCGTCACTTTCGGTACCTGTCACGTCTGTTCCCCGTCCCTTGTCCCCTGGGCGTCACCGCTCCGGTGGCCCGGACCCGGGAGGGACCATGACGCACCAGGATCAGTACGCAGAGCACCGCATCGTCGTCCTCGGCGCCGGTTACACCGGCATGCTGGCGGCCCTCCGGCTGGCCCGCCGCACCCGCCGCACCGGCGTCCGCATCACCCTCGTCAACCCGTCGGCCCGCTTCACCGAACGCCTGCGGCTGCACCAGCTGGCCGCCGGACAGCAACTGGCCGACCACCGCATCCCCGACCTGCTCGCCGGCACCGGCGTCGCCTTCGTGCGGGGCACCGTCACCGCGCTGGACGCCGGGGCCCGCACGGTGACCGTGGACGAGGGTGCGGCGGTGCTGCCGTACGACACGCTCGTGTACGCCCTCGGCAGCGCCCCCGACACCGGGCGGGTGCCCGGCGCGGACGCCCATGCGCACACGCTGAACGGCCGGGACGCGGCGCTCGCCCTCGCCGGCCGGCTGCGCGCGCTCGCCGCTGCCGGCGGCGGCACGGTGGCCGTGTGCGGCGCCGGGCTGACCGGCGTGGAGGCGGCGACGGAGATCGCGGAGACCTACCCGGCGCTGACGGTGACCCTGATCAGCACGGGCGAGCCGGGCGCCCTCATGGGCGAGCGGGCACGCGCCCATCTGCGCCGCGCGCTGGAGCGGCTCGGGGTGAGCGTGCGCACGGGCGCCGCGGTCACCAAGGTGCTTCCCGAGGGCGTGGAGCAGGTGACCGGTGAGGTGGTGGCGGCCGACGTCTGTCTGTGGACGACCGGCGTGCGCGCGCCGCGCCTGGCCGCCGACGCCGGGATCGAGGTCGACGACAGCGGCCGCGTCGTCACCGACGGCACCCTGCGGTCCGTCTCCCATCCCGACGTGTACGCCGTCGGTGACGCGGCCG
Organism: Streptomyces sp. NPDC049915; assembly: GCF_040656475.1. Taxonomy (NCBI): domain Bacteria; kingdom Bacillati; phylum Actinomycetota; class Actinomycetes; order Kitasatosporales; family Streptomycetaceae; genus Streptomyces; species Streptomyces sp. NPDC049915. Next base: position 65,871 of record NZ_JBFAMH010000009.1, on the reverse strand, counting down.
CGGTGCGCATGCCGTGGGGGCCGCTGCACGGCACCTGCCAGAGCGGGATGCCCACCGCCCAGTACGCGGCCGACGCGATCGCCCGCCGGCTGCGCGGCAAGCAGGTCAAGCCGTTCCGCTTCGGCTATGTCCACCAGCCGGTGAGCCTCGGCCGGCGCGACGCCGTCATCCAGTTCACCCACCCCGACGACACCCCGCGCCGGGCGTATCTGAGGGGCCGGGCCGCCGTCCTGTACAAGGAGACGGTCAGCGCCAGCCCGCTCCCGGCGTACCGGCTGGTCAAGCGGGCCGATGTGAACGTGGCCCTGTTCAGGGGCGGCCGGGCGACGCGGTGAGGGGAAGCGGAAGCGATGACGGAACCGACGACCGGCCAGGACCGGCAGGACCCCTACCTCGAGCACCGCCGGCTGCTGTTCGCCACCGCCTACCGGATGCTCGGCAGCGTCGCGGACGCCGAGGACGTGCTCCAGGACGCCTGGCTGACCTGGCACCGGGCGGACCGCTCCGACGTGCGCGACCCGCGGGCATACCTGGTCCGCACGGTCACCAACCTCGCCCTGAACCGGCTCACCTCGGCCCGGGCGCGACGCGAGAAGTACGTCGGACCGTGGCTGCCGGAGCCGCTGCTGACCTCCCCCGACGCCGCTGAGGAGACGGAGATGGCGGACAGCGTTTCGACGGCCATGCTGGTGGTCCTGGAGACCCTGACCCCGATCGAGCGGGCGGTGTTCGTGCTGCGCGAGGTCTTCGGCTACAGCCACGCCGAGATCGCCGAGACCCTCGACCGCCCGGAGCCGGCGGTCCGGCAGATCGCGCACCGTGCCCGGGAGCATGTGCGCGCCCGCCGCCCCCGCTACGACGCCGACGCCGGCCGCCGCGCGGAGGTCACCAGCCGCTTCATCGAGGCGTGCGCGGGCGGTGACCTGAGCGCGGTGATGGAACTCCTCGCCCCGGACGTGACCTGCTGGTCCGACGGCGGCGGCAAGATCACCGCGGCCCGGCGTCCGCTGTACGGCCCCGACCACGTGGCCCGCTGGATCCTGGGCGTCCTGGCCAAGCCGCAGTCCCGGGACGTGGTCATGGAGCGTGCCGAGATCAACGGCGAGCTGGGCCTGCTCATGGTGCTGGGCGGCACACCGGTGGGCGCGCTGACGTACGACGTGGTGGACGGCCGTATCCGGAACCTGCGGTTGCAGGTGAACCCGGACAAGCTCGCCGGGGTGCGGGGCTGAGCAACGACCAGCCGAAGATCGGGATGAGGCCGCGCACCGCACGGCAGCGCCTTGGCCGGCGGCCGCGCTCGCCGGCGCCGCTATCGCCGAAGCCGGCGGTATCGCTTCATCAGCGTCGTGATCCTGGCCGGGTCGGCCGGGCCGTTCAGCTCTTCCAGGAGGTCGTCGGGGCACAGCTCGTACAGCTCGCCCCACCAGCGGCGCCCCCGGTTGTCCCAGAGGCGGTAGCCGCCGGGCACGCCCCGGGCGACGTAACGCCTTCTGCTCATGGCCGACCCCCTCCGCCGCGGGAGCGCACGCACCGCGAGCTCCGGAGGCGACGGACATACCCGCGGACCCGGCCGGTTCCGGCCGGGTCCGGGCGGGGGTCAGCGGACCGTGGACGCGTCCCAGTGGTAGAAGCGGTGGGCCATCGCGTCCTTGGGGCTGCGCCAGGTCGCCGGGTCGTACGCGGAGACGAACGGCGTCAGACGGTCGCTGACGTCACGGAACTCCGGGTGGTCGACCAGGCGCGCGATCGCGGGGCCCGGGTCCTGCTCCGCCTCGATGAGGTGGAGGTAGATGTCGTTGAACTGGAAGAGGCTGCGCCGGCTGACGCCCACCAGGTGCGGCAGCTCGCCCCGGTCGGAGTCGGCGAAGATCTGCGCGATGTCGTTCTCCGAGCCGGGCTTCATGCGGGCGACGATCAGGGTGTGGTGCATCGCGGTGCGCCCCTTCAGTCCGTGGCCAGCGCCGGCTCGCGGCGCTCGTCGCCGGCCGCCTGCTCGATGCGGTCGCGGATCAGGGCCATCTGCGTCTTGGAGTTGCGGTTGATCATCGCGGTCATGCCCGCGTCGTCGACCGGCGCCTCCGGCTTCATCGCGAAGTCCTGGATCCAGCGCATCCGCACACCCTCGGGCGTCTCGCGGTACTCCCAGCGGATGTTCATGTACTGGAAGGGCCCGGTCTCCACGCGGTGCGCGCGCACGGTACGGCTCGCACGGTCGGCCGTGCGCTCCGACACCCAGCTCCACACCTTGCCCTGCTCGTCGGGGTGCATGGTGAGCCGGAAGGTGACCGTGTCGCCCTTGCGGTCGAGGACGTCGACCGAGGCGTACTCGCTGAACAGGTCCGGCCAGTTGTCCAGGTCGTTGGTCATGTCCCAGACCAGGTCGAACGGGGCGGCGATGGTGATCTCGTTCTCGGTGTGGCCGTCGGTCATGTCAGGCTCCACTCGTCAGGGCGTCGTTGACCAGCGCGAGGAACTCGGCCGGTGTCTTGCACTTCTCGGCGTTCTCCGGCAGGCCGGCACTGTGCCGCTTCTCCAGCTCGGCGACGATGCCGAGCAGGCCCAGCGAGTCCAGCCCGAAGCTGTCGAAGCCGGACGCGGACTGCCGTTCCAGCTCCTGCGGCTCGACGCTGACGCCGGCCGTGCGCTTCATCAGGTCGGCCAGGTCGGCGTAGGTGACCTGGGTGGTCAGCCGGTGGTCCAGTTGGTCGGTCATGTGCTGTTCCCTCTCTTGTGGCTCGCGTGGATGGTCACGGCGCGCGCAGGACGAGCGCCGCGTTGTTGCCCATCAGGCCCCGGCTGACGACCAGGGCCGTACGGACGTCGGCGGTCCGGGCCCGGCCGGTCACCAGGTCCAGCTCATGGCAGGGGTCGAAGACGTTCGGTGTGGGCGGGATCAGGCCGTGCTCCATCGCGAGCACCGCCGTCGCCACGTCCAGCACCGCCGCCGCGCAGTGCGCCCGGCCCCCGCCGGTCTTCGGCGCGGTCACCGGCACCTTGCGGGCGTGCGGCCCGAGCGCGTCGGCGAGGGCGAGCACCTCCGCCTCGTCGGCCTCCGGCACACCCAGCGCGTCGGCGAAGACGACGTCCACATCCTGTGGACGGCACCCCGCCTGCTCCAGCGCCCCGGTGATCGCACGGGCCAGCCCCTCGCGGGAGCCGGACCAGCGGGAGGCCCCGGTGAAGGTCGCCGCGTGCCCGGCCACCGTGGCCCGCGCCTGCGCGCCCCGCTCGCGCGCCGCCCGCTCGTCCTCCAGGACGAACATCGCGCCGCCCTCACCGGGCACGAAACCGCACGCACCCGAGGTGAAGGGGCGGTACGCGCGCTCGGGGTCCTCGCTCCGGCTCAGCTCGGGATAGCCGAGCTGGCACACCATGGAGTACGGCGCGAGCGGCGCCTCCGTGGCACCGGCCACCACCGCGTCCGTGCCCCGGCCGATCGCGCGGGCCGCGTGCGCCAGCGCGTCCAGGCCGCCCGGCTCGTCCGCGCACACCACCCCGCACGGGCCCTTGAACCCGCCGCGGATGGAGGTCTGGCCTGTGCTGGCGGCGTAGAACCAGGCGATCGACTGGTACGGACCGACGTGCTTGGGACCCTCGCCCCACAGCTTCTGCAGCTCCCGCTGGCCGAACTCGCCGCCGCCGGAGCCCGCGGCCGTCACCACACCCACCGAATACGGCGAGTCGAGGTCGGCCGGCGCCAGCCGGGCGTCGTCCAGGGCCAGTTGGGCCGCGGCCATGGCGTGGTGCGTGAACCGGTCCGTCTGGACCAGGTACGTCGCCTCGATCAGCGCCGCCGGGTCGAACTCCCGCACCTCGCCGCCCACCTTCAGCGGCAGGTGCGTGCAGCCCTCCCGGGTGATCGGGCCGAGGAAGCTGCGGCCGTCGGCCACCGCCTTCCAGTACGTCTCCGCGCCGACGCCCTGCGGCGCCACCACACCCAGCCCGGTGACGACGGCCCGCCGGGTATCCGGTCCGCTCATCGCAGCCTCCTTACCGGTCCTGTCAGTACGACCGCCGACTGGAACCCGCCGAACCCGCTGCCCACCGACAGCACCGTGGACAGCTGCCGCTCCCGTGCGGTGCGCGGCACGTAGTCCAGGTCGCACTCGGGGTCCGGCACCTCGTAGTTCGCGGTCGGCGGCACCACCTGGTGGGCCAGCGCCAGCACGCACGCCACCAGTTCGATGGAGCCGATCGCGCCGAGCGAGTGGCCCACCATCGACTTGATCGAGCTCATCGGGGTGTCGAAGGCGTGCGCGCCCAGGGCGCGCTTGACGGCGGCGGTCTCGTGGCGGTCGTTCTGCTGTGTGCCCGAGCCGTGCGCGTTGACGTAGTCCACGGCCGTGGCGTCCAGCCGGGCCTGGTCCAGGGCGTCGTCGATGGCCCGCGCCATCTCCAGGCCGTCCTTGGTCAGACCGGTCATGTGGTACGCGTTGCCGTACGTGGCGTAGCCGGCCAGCTCGCAGTAGATCTCCGCGCCGCGCGCCCGGGCGTGCTCCAGGTCCTCCAGCACCAGGACCGCGCCGCCCTCGCCCATCACGAACCCGTTGCGGCGGGCGTCGAAGGGGCGGGAGGCGTGCTCGGGATCGTCGTTGCTGGGCGAGGTCGCCTTGATCGCGTCGAAGCACGCCATGGTGATCGGGGATATCGGCGAGTCCGACGCGCCCGCGATCACCACGTCCGCGCGGCCCTCGGCGACCGCCTGCGCGGCGTAGCCGACCGCGTCCAGGCCTGAGGTGCAGCCCGTGGAGACGGTCTGCACCACGCCGTGCGCCCCGAACTCCTCGGCCACGGTCGCGGCGAGGGTGCTCGGCGAGTACGCGCGGTGCAGATCCGGGCCCGCCTTGGTGTGGTCCACGTCCCAGCGGGCGCCGTGCTCGCTGACCAGCACGTAGTCGTGCTCCAGCCGGGTGGTGCCGCCGACCGCGGTGCCGAGGAAGGCGCCCATGCGCCAGGGGTCCTCGCGGGCCGGGTCCAGGCCCGCGTCCCGGACCGCCTCGGCGGCCGCGACCAGGGCGAACTGTATGTACCGGTCACAGCGCTGGGTGGTCGCGAGGTCCAGTCCGTGCGCCGCGGGGTCGAAGTCGCACTCGGCGGCCATCTGCGAGCGCAGTCCCTCCGGGTCGAACAGGGAGATCCTGCGCGTGGCCGTACGGCCGCTCGCGAGCAGGTCCCAGAACGCGGGGACGCCGATGCCGCCGGGTGCGACGACGCCTATGCCGGTGACCGCGACCCGACGCCTGTTCATGACATCACCTCGGCGGGTTCGCCCTCTTCGGTGTCCACGTGCCCCATGTCGGGGCGCGGCGCCAGCGGGCCGAGGTGGAAGACGATCCGCGCCTCGGTGTCACCGACGTTGCGGAACCGGTGCCGCACGTGTGGCGGGATCAGCAGCCCCTGCTCGGTGCGCAGATGCTGCGGCTCGCCGTCCAGGTCCACCTCGAACACGCCCTGCGTGACGAAGACGAACTCCTCGGAGTACGGGTGGTAGTGCTCGGCGATGCGCTCCCCGGGCTGCACGATGGCCACGCCCATGAAGCCGCTGGTCGAGCCCGCGGTCGTCGGCGTCAGAAGCGCGCGGACGTCACCGCCGCGCCGGCGGTTGGGGGCGATCGAACCGAGGTCGACGATGCGTGCCTGCTGTTGCGTCATGACGTTTCACTCCGGGAGGGGAAGAGGGTTCGGGGTGAGTCGGGAAGGGCGGCGGAGCCGGGGACGCGCGGATCAGGAGGCCGCCGTGCGGTCCGTGAGCGGTCGCATCCGGGCCCGGGTCAGGAGGCGGGGCAGCGCCCGCTCGTCCGTCAGCGGGACGTCGAGGCCGAGGGCGTCGCCGTCCAGCAGCGGCGCGGCCGCGGCGCGCGCCTCGGGGTCGGCCAGGGCGAGGACGCGTCCGGGGGTGTCCTGCGGATCGCCCGTCACGTCGACCAGCCGCACCACGAGGTCGTCGCGGTGGAAGACGGTGCAGGACGTCACCGGGGTCTCCGGGTCGCCTGCGGCCGCCGCGTCCTGCCGGGCCAGCAGCCGGGCCAGCGCGGGGCCGGCGCCCGGGCGGGCGGGATAGAGCAGGGCCACCCGCTCCACGTCGGCGCCCGGGGTGACGGCGTCCACATGGTGTACGGCGGGCAGCGCGGCCCGGGTGAAGAAGGCCCGCGCCGACTTGGGGTCGTTCAGGTCGCGGTCCTGCTCCAGATACGGGTTGATCGCCTCCTCCACGGCCCGCACCTCCGGCTGGCGCGACACGTGCCGCAGCGCGGCCTGCAGGTCGCCGCGCACCTCGACCGCGCGCACCACCCGGTTGCCGTGCATGAACAGCGACGTGCGCAGCAGCCGGGTGGTGTCGTCCACCCGGGGCTGCGGCGAGGCGTAGTGGGACAGCAGCTCGGCGACGACGGCCTCGCTGCCCGGGGTGACCGTGAAGGTCAGGGCGTGCCGGACGACGTTGGCGCCGGTGCGGGGGGCCGGCTGCAGACCGCCCGTGGGAAGGGCGTCGGCGCTGCCGAACGTCTCGCGCAGCACGGTGTAGCGCAGCGAGCGGGTGTCGCGGACACAGCCGCTCATCGGCTCGACCATGTCCAGGTGCTGGTCGCTGTTGACCCAGGCGAGGAAGGGCTCGGCGCTCTCCCACTCGCTGGTGATGAGCCACTGGGTGGGGTTCTCCAGGGACTGGCACAGCTGGTCGCTGATGTGTCCCGGTACGGAGGCCACCTGCGCGCACATGCGCTCGTAGGCGGCCAGGAACTCCTGTTGGGTTCCGTCGTGGATGTCCACCATGAGCACGACCCGCACCCGGGACCCGTCGAACGCGTCCGTGGCGACGCGGTCCGGGACCGTCGACACGGCGGGGGAGACCGTCATCCTGCACACCTCTTCTTCGGGTGGGGAGTTTTCGTTTTCCGCGGTGGTTGGTGGGTGGGGGTCGCCCGGGGCGGCCTCCGCGGCCACGTAGGGACGATCCTGAGCCGAGCTGCACGAGTGCGCGATCCGGGCGGGGTGAGCGGGTGAAGCGTGAGCCGCCGGCGGCGGCGCGGGGCATGGATGTGAACCCGTGGGATCGACGCGCTGGAGGCGAAGCGATGAAGCAGCAGGCCGGTCAGGAGGCCGTGCACCGGGTTCCTGTCCTGATCGTCGGAGGGTCCCTGGTGGGACTGTCGACATCCGTGTTCCTGGGCCGTCTGGGGGTACGGCACACCCTCCTGGAGCGGCATGCCGGTACGTCCATTCACCCGCGTGGACGCGGCAACAACGTCCGGACGATGGAACTGTTCCGGGTCGCGGGTGTCGAGGGGGACATCCACCGGGCCGCGGCCACACTGGCCGACAACCACGGCATCCTGCAGACGCCGACGCTCGTCGGGGACGCCGGGGAGTGGCTGTTCAAGGAGATCGACCCGGGTGGCGGGCTGGCCCGCTTCAGCCCCACCGGGTGGTGCCTGTGCAGCCAGAACGACCTGGAGCCGGTGCTGCTGGACCACGCCGTGGCGATGGGCGGTGATCTGCGGTTCTCCACCGAGCTGATGTCCTTCGAGGTGGACGGCGACGGGGTGACGGCGGTCGCCAAGAGCCGTGAGACCGGCGAGCACCTGCGGGTGCGGGCCGACTACCTCGTCGCCGCGGACGGGCCGCGCAGCCCCGTGCGCGAGCAGCTCGGCATCGGGCAGAGCGGGCCGGGCGACCTGTTCCACAACATCAGCGTGACGTTCCGCTCGCGCGGGCTGGCGGAGGTGGTCGGGGACCGGCGGTTCATCGTGTGCTACCTGACGTCCGACGACGCCGACGGGGCGCTGCTGCCCGTGGACAACCGGGAGAACTGGGTGTTCCACGCACCCTGGCACCCCGAACGCGGAGAAACCGTCGAGGAGTTCACCGACGAGCGGTGCATCGCGCACATCCGGCGCGCGGTGGGTGTCGACGACCTCGACGTGGAGATCACCGGACGGGCGCCCTGGCACGCCGCCCAGCGGGTCGCCACGGCCTACCGGTCCGGGCGGGTCTTCCTCGCCGGGGACTCCGCGCACGAGATGTCACCGACCGGGGCGTTCGGATCCAACACCGGCATCCAGGACGCGCACAACCTTGCGTGGAAACTCGCGGCCGTGCTCGGCGGATGGGCCGGGGACGGGCTGCTGGACAGCTATGACGCGGAACGGCGGCCGGTCGCGGAGGCGACCAGTGCTAGGGCGGCGGTGCGGTCGGTGGAGCACGCCCATCCCGGGTTCGCGCCGGGGGCGGGGGCCGGGGCCGGGGCCGGTGGGGGGCGGCGGCCGGGTGGGATCCTCGATGTGGCGCTGGGGTATCGGTACCCGGGCGGTGCGGTCGTCGGGGCCGATGCCGGTGGGCCCGTGGTGCCCGACCGGCTCGAGCTGTCCGGGGCGCCGGGCAGTCGTGCGCCGCATCTGTGGGTGCGGCGGGGGGACTCGCGGCTGTCGACGCTGGATCTGTACGAGACGTCGCTGGTGCTGCTGTGCGACGCCTCGGAGGGGCGGGCCTGGTACGACGCGGCGCTTCGGCTGGCCGACGAGCTGCGTGTGCCGTTGCGGCCGCATCGGGTGGGGGCGGGTGGGGATCTCGTGCCCGAGGACGCGTCCGTGTCCTGGTCGGACGTGCACGGTGTCGCGGCGGGGGGTGCGGTGCTGGTGCGGCCGGACGGGTTTGTGGCTTGGCGTACGGCGCATGCGGTGCAGGACGCGGAGCGGGAGTTGCGGGGGGTGTTGGGGAGGGTGTTGTCGCTGCGGACCTGATGGCCGCGGGTTTGTTCGTCTGCGGGCTGTGGGGAGGGGGGCCGGTCGCGGCGGCCTGTGCGGGTTTCGTTGTGGCTGGTCGCGCCGTTCCCCGCGCCCCTTATGGGCCTGCGGCGGCCCGTTGCGGTCGCGTCGTGGCGTGCGTAGCGCCTACGGCCGGTGGGTGAGTCGGGGCCGGGCTGGGGGGTGTCCGTCCTCGGTCCGGCCGCCCGTTCCCGACGAGGGGCGCCCTGTGCCGGTGCCGGCCGCTGCGGGCGGACACCCCCCACCCCGTCCCCTTGCCGCCGTCGGCGAGTGCGACGACGCCGTGGCGCGCCCAGCACCCGGCGAAGTGATCTGTGTCACTGAAGTACCGCCCCCTGTGATGTCGGCGGAGCCCCCCGCGCTGTAGTGAGCGGCGCACCGAGTGACCGGTGTGCTTTCTGTGGCTTCACTTTCACTGCCGCCGGTCCGCGGCCTTCTTCGGGGTGGGATACGTCGTGAGTCGTCGTACGACGAGTGCTTCGCATGCGTACAGACCGCTGAGCCTGAAACGGCGGGCGTGGCTGACGCTCGGTGCCGTGGTGCTGGGAGGCGGGGGCGTCGTGACGTACGCCGTGGCCAGCCCCTCGCACGACTCCGGACCCGGTGTGCGGGCGAAGCGGCCGGTGCGGGTCTACGACCTGGCGCTGGGTGGTGCCGCGAGCGACAAGCGGGAGCTGCCGCGCACCGGTACCCGGGAGTTCTCGCTGGTCGGCGTCTCCTGGAGCGGCCCCACCGTGCGGCTGCACGGCACCGCGCAGGTGCGCACGCACAGCAGCGTCACCGGCGAGTGGAGCGACTGGCAGGACCTCGACGTGGACGCCGACCCGCTGGAGCACCCCGAGCAGGGTGAGCGCGGCGCGTCCGAGCCGCGGTGGGTCGGTGCCTCCGACGGGGTCGAGGCCCGTGTGCTGCGCAAGAACGGCACTGCCCGCGCGCTGCCCAAGGGGCTTCAGGTCAATCTCGTCGACCCGGGTGTCGTCACCGACGCCGAGACCCGGGTGGGCGGTGCCGAGCCCGCCGCGTTCGTGGCCGAGGGGACGCCGGATGCCTCGCCGAGCGACTCCGCCTCCGCGTCCGCGCCGGTGACGGATTCGCCGTCGCCCACGGATTCCGTCTCCCCCACGGATTCCGTCTCGCCCACCGATTCCGCGCCGCCCACGGACTCCCCGTCGCCGACGGACTCCGTGTCCTCCTCGCCCACGGCCACGGTGTCCCCCTCGCCCACCGTCACCACCCCGCCCCCGCCCACCGCGCCGCCGTCCACCGTGCCGCGGCCGCCGATCAGTTCGCGGGCCGAGTGGGGCGCCGACGAGTCGCTGAGCCCCGACCCGTCGGAGTACAACGCCGACGTCAAGGCCGTCTTCGTCCACCACACCGACGGCGACAACACCTACGCGTGCACCGACTCCGCGTCGATCGTGCGCGGCATCTACGCGTACCACACGCAGGTCAAGGGCTGGAACGACATCGGCTACAACTTCCTCGTCGACAAGTGCGGCACCGTCTTCGAGGGCCGCAAGGGCGGCGTCGACCTGCCGGTGCTCGGGGCGCACACCTACGGCTGGAACCGGGAGTCCACGGGCATAGCCGTGCTCGGCACGTACAGCACCACCGGCGTGGGCAACGCCGTGCTGGAGGCCGTCGCCCGGGTCGCGGCCTGGAAGCTCGGGCAGTACGGCGCCGACCCGGCCGGCACGGTGCAGCTGACTTCGGGCGCCACGCAGACCAACTACGCGGGCAGCACGTACACGGCCGGGACCAAGTACACCTTCCAGCGCGTCTCCGGTCACCGCGACGGCTTCAACACCCAGTGCCCGGGCAGTTCGCTGTACGCGCAGCTGCCGACCGTCCGGGCGTGGGCGGCCGGGCCCGTGCAGGGGCTGAAGGTCACCTCGGTGGCCGGCGGCGCGAGCCTGTCCGGCTCGACGTACTACACCAAGGGCGCCGTCACCGTGAACTGGTCGGCCACCACGCCCCGTTCGCTCGTCAAGAGCTTCGAGCTGCTCGTCGACGGCAAGGTGGCCACGACGGTGGCCGGCAGCGCCTCCTCCGCGAGCGCCACGCTGGCTCTCGGCAGCCACACCGTCGCCGTGCGGGCCGTGCACCAGTCCGGCAGGACCGCCACGACCGCGTCGGTGAACGTCGTCGCCGAGACGACCGCGCCCGCCTTCACCGCCAACCCGGCGCTGTCCCTGCGCACCGGCACCGTCAACACCACGGCCGTCCCGGTCACGCTCGGCTGGAAGGCCACCGACAACGCAGCCCTGCGTTCGGTGACCCTGCTCTCGCCCGGTACGGCCGTCTACGGTCCGACCACCTACAGCGCCGCCCGCACCGCCGCGTCCGGCACTGCCGCCACCTGGTCGCTGCGGGCCGCCGACTGGGCCGGCAACACCCGTACCGCGTCGGCCGCCTTCACCCCGGTGATCCTCCAGGAGAGCTCGGCCGTGAAGTCCGGCAGCTGGGCCGGCCGGTCCAGCAGCAGCTATCTCGGCGGCGCGTCGTACTCCAGCGGCTCCACCGGAGCGAGCCTGACCTGGACCTTCACCGGGCGGTCCGCCGCCTGGGTGGTCTCGCGGGCCTCGACCTCGGGGCAGGCGTACGTGTACGTGGACGGTGTCAAGGCCGCGACCGTGGATCTGAAGTCCGCCACGACGCTGTACCGGCAGGCGATCTGGACGAAGACCTGGTCCGCGAGCGCCAAGCACACCGTCAAGATCGTGGTCGTGGGCACGAGCGGCCGGCCGACCATCACGACGGACGGGCTCGTCTACGTGAAGTGACGCCGAGGTGAGGAACGTGACGAGGGCCCCGCGGTCGGGGCCCTCGTTTTTTCGTGGTCAGCCCTCGCCCTGCGTGGTGCCGGGCGACGGCGTGCCCGTCGCCGGGTTCTGCGGGGTCTCGGCGGAGCTGCGGTCGGGCGCGAACCAGGTCATGCCGGCCAGCAGCGCGCCGACGAAGAGCAGGACGCCGGCGACCATGGCGGCCACCTTCTTCCCGGTACCGCTGAGCCCGCGCGTCCGCGCCGTACCGCGGCGGCTCGCCTCCCGGACCGGGAGGCGGTAGGTGGTCACGGCGGCGGGCGCGGGCGGCGGCGGTACGGGGGCCGCAGGCTCCTGGCTGGGCGGCAGCGGCTCGGGCCGCCCCTGCCAGGCACCGCCGGCGAACCAGTCGGCGATCTGCTGAGCGGTGGGGCGGTCCTCGGGTTCCTTGGCGAGCAGGCCGAGCAGGAAGTTCTCGAACGCGGGCGGCAGGCGGACGCCGAGGTCGCGGGGCGGGACTGGGACGGCGTCCAGGTGCCGGTGCAGGACGCCGAGGGCGGTGTCGGCCTCGAACGGGGGTCGCCCGGTGAGGAGTTGGTACAGCACGCAGCCCAGTGAGTACACGTCGGACGGGGGACCGGCGGGCCGGCCGAGGGCGCGTTCCGGCGCGAGGTAGAGGCCGGTGCCGACGATCTGCCCGGTGGCGGTGAGGGCCGCGCCGGGGTCGTCGAGGAAGCGGGCGATGCCGAAGTCGCCGATCTTCAGGGTGCCGTGGGGGTCGAGGAGCAGGTTGGCGGGCTTGATGTCGCGGTGCACGATGCCCTGCTGGTGGGCGGCGGCGAGACCGGCGGCGGCCTGCGCGGCGATGTGGGCGACCCGCTCGGGCGGCTGCCGCGTGAGGCGGGCGAGGCTGTGGCCCTCCACCAGTTCCATGACGAGGAACAGACGTTCCTCGTGCTGCCCGAAGTCCAGCACGCCGACCACGTGCGGATGGTTCAGCGCTCCCGCGGTCTGGGCCTCCAGCCGGAACCGGGCGGCGGCGGTGGTGTCCGAACTCGCCTGTTCGAGCAGGAGCTTGACCGCGACGGGTCTGCCGAGCATCTCGTCGTGTCCGCGCCAGACCTCTCCCATCGCGCCCCGCCCGATGGGTTCGAGCAGCCGGTACCGGCCCGCTATCAGCACCTGTGACTCATCCTCGTCTCGCACGACCGACGTGACCGCCGCAGGCCGTGCGCACCGCCGAAGCCGGCGGTGACGGTGGGGGAGGCCGCAGCCAGCACAGCGTACTGGCGTGACGATCACGCGGTCCCAACTGCCCCGTGCGATTCAGACGGTGGCCTCGGGGCCGGCCGGGTCGAGGTAGGTCACGCCGGCCCGTGCGGCGTGCGGGGCGAGCAGGCCGAGGAGTTCGTCGGCCGCGACCCGCCTCGCCGACACCCTCGGCATCTCGGTGTCCGCGCTGATGCAGGGGCCGCCGCAGGGCCGGGTGCGCGTGGTGGACGCGCGTGCCGTCGCCCCGCTGTGGACCGGCGAGCACGGCGGCGAGGCCCGGCTCATGCTGACGACGTCGGGGGCGGCCCCGGTGGAGGTGTGGCGCTGGCGGCTGCACCCGGGCGAGGACTACCCGAGCCATCCGCACCAGGCCGGGGTCGTGGAGACGGTCAGCGTCACCTCCGGCCGCATGACGCTGATCGTGGACGGCACCTAGCACCCCGTCGAGGCCGGCCAGACCGCCACCTTCGACGGCGACGCCCCCACACCTACCGCGGCGCGGGCACCGAACCCTGCGACCTGATCATGACCGTCCACCTCCCACCAGGCCCCGCCGACCTGCGCGTTTCAGCCCGCTGACACCAGGCGCCGCGCTCCCTGCGGGAACGACGCCCCCGCCACCCGGTTTCAGCGCCTTCGCCCCGTCCGCGGAGGCTGAAACCGCGCTGAAGCCGTACTGAATGCCCCGGCCCGCAGGCTACGGGGCATGACGACGACCGATCACGAACTCGCGATCGCGGCCACCGGGCTGCGCAAGGCCTACGGGGACAAGACCGTCCTCGACGGCATCGACATCGAGGTGCCCGCCGGCACGATCTTCTCCCTGCTGGGTCCGAACGGCGCGGGCAAGACCACGGTGGTCAGCATCCTGTCCACGCTGATCTCGGCCGACGGCGGCCGGGCGAGGATCGCCGGGCACGACATCACCGCCAGCGCCCAGGCGGTCCGGGCGGCCATCGGGGTCACCGGGCAGTTCTCCGCCGTGGACGGGCTGATCACCGGCGAGGAGAACATGCTGCTGATGGCGGACCTGCACCACCTGTCCAAGCGCGAGGGACGGCAGGTCGTCGCCGGCCTGCTGGAGCGCTTCGACCTGGTGGAGGCCGCGAAGAAGCCCGCCGCCACCTACTCCGGCGGTATGAAGCGCCGCCTGGACATCGCCATGACCCTGGTCGGCAGCCCGCGGATCATCTTCCTCGACGAGCCGACCACCGGTCTCGATCCGCGCTCCCGCCACACCATGTGGCAGATCATCCGCGAGCTGGTCTCCGGCGGTACGACCGTCTTCCTCACCACCCAGTACCTGGAGGAGGCCGATCAGCTCGCCGACCGTATCGCGGTGCTCAACGGCGGCCGGATCGTCGCCGAGGGCAGCGCCGCCGAACTCAAGCGGCTCGTGCCCGGCGGCCATGTACGGCTGCGGTTCTCCGACCCGGTGACCTACGAGCGGGCGGCGACCGCGCTGCGCGAGGCCACCCGTGACGACGAGGCGCTCAGCCTGCAGATCCCCAGCGACGGAAGCCAGCGCGAGCTGCGCGCCGTCCTCGACTGGCTCGACGCCGCCGGCATCGAGGCCGACGAACTGTCCGTGCACACCCCGGACCTGGACGACGTGTTCTTCGCCCTGACCGGCAGCTCCGTACCCGCTCAGACCGCTCAGACCACCGACAAGGAGACCGTCCGATGAGCACCGCCGGCCACGCCTTCCGCGACAACCTCACCATGCTGCGGCGCAACCTCCTGCACGCGCGCCGCTATCCGTCCCTGACCCTGAACCTCCTGCTCACCCCGGTCATCCTGCTGCTGCTGTTCGTCTACGTCTTCGGCAACGTGATGAGCGCCGGCATCAACGGCGGCCACGCGGACCGGGCCGACTACGTCGCCTACCTGGTCCCCGGCATTCTGTTCCTGACCGTGGCCATGACCTCGCTCGGCACGGCGGTGTCCGTGTGCACCGACATGACCGAGGGCATCATGGCCCGGTTCCGCACCATGGCGATCTCCCGCTCCTCCGTGCTGATCGGTCATGTGATCGGCAGCGTGATCAAGACGCTGATGGCTCTGGTGCTCGTCCTGGGGATCGGACTGGCCATCGGCTTCAGGCCGAACGCGACGCCCGTGGAGTGGATCGCGGCGGCCGGGCTCATGGCGCTGATCAGCCTCGCGCTGACCTGGATCGCGGTCGGCATGGGCCTGGTGAGCCCCAACCCCGAGGGGGCCAGCAACATCGGCACCCCGCTGGTCATGCTGCCCTTCCTGTCCAGTGCGTTCGTACCGGTGGACGCCATGCCGGGCTGGTTCCGCTGGTTCGCCGAGTACCAGCCCTTCTCGCCCTTCATCGAGACGCTGCGCGGACTGCTGCTGGGCAGCGGGATCGGCACGACGAACACCGTGCTGACCCTGGGCTGGGCGGCCGGGCTGTCGGTGCTGGGGTACCTGTGGTCCAAGGCGCAGTTCAACCGCGAACCCAACCGGTGAGTGGTGCGCGGCCGGCCCCCGCCGGCCCGCGGCTGACGATCAACCCCGCGGAACGAGTTCCCGCAGCGCCTCCGCCCGCAGTTCCTCCCGCCCCAGGGCGGCGTACCTCGACCTCGCGTCGGTGTACGCCGCCTTGTCGGCGTTCTCGGCCGCCTCCCGGGAACGGGTCAGGGACAACGCGGGGAACTCGCGTACCACCGGCATCCGTTCGGCCAGCGCCAGCAGCCGTACGGCGGCACGGTCGCCCTGCGCCAGCCGGGCGTGCCCGAGCGCCAGCAACAACGTGCCGTAGACCGGGAGTTCCACCGGGGCGCCGTCGGCCGGCGAGCCGTCGGCCAGAGCACCGGACAGCAGCCCGAGCAACCGCGTCCGCAACTCCTCGGTGAGCCCGGCGACCGGCTCGGGCCGGCCGTGCAGCGCGTGCGCGGCCACGGCGGCCGACTGCAGCTGCAGCGCCCACGGGTCCACGAAGGGGTCGTCGGCGGCGTACAGGGCGCTGATCTGCCGTACCTGCTCCGCGGCCCGGCGCCACAGCCCGAGCCCGAGCTCGGTCAGTCCCCGGGCCAGCGCGATCTCCGCCCGGGCCGCCAGTTCCGGGCTGTACGTGCCGTCCGACTCCGGCGGCTGGTCCAGCACGGCGCGGTCCAGCCAGTACTGGGCCTCCTCGATCTCGCCGTTGTGCAGACAGGCCAGCGCCAGCCCCCAGCGCACGCCCAGGGAGTCGGACGAGTCGCCGAACGCGTCCAGCGCGCCCAGGGCGGCGCGCAGATGGTCGTAGGCCTCCGCGCCCCGCTCGGTCTGCAGGCACAGCTCGCTGACCCGGCCATGGCTGAGCAGGTGCATGGCCGGGTTGTTCAGCGGGGCGAGCGCGTCGACCATCCGGCGGGCGCTCGTCAGCGCCCGCTCCACGTCGTGTCCCGCCTCCCAGACGTAGCTGGCGACGGCCGCGGCGACGCCCGCCAGCAACGGTTCGTCGGCCTCGCACAGTTCCTGCAGCCGGGCGAATCGCGGAGGCCGCATCTCCGGCATGGCGCACAGCACCGCGGACAGGGCCCGCAGCACGGTGTCCGGCGAGGCGGGCGGCAGCCGCCGCAGCGTCACCAACTGGCGTACGGCGTGCGGGCCGTGGCCCATGAAGAGGCTGGCCGCGCACACCGCCGCCGCGCTGCGGGCCGGTTCCACGTCCCTGGGGTCCTCGGGCCGGAAGTGGGACAGGGGTCCGCCGGTGTCGGCGGCCAGCGAGGCCAGCCGGGCGTAGCTGGAGCCGGTGGACCACAGCGAGGACAGTACGGCCGTGACGGCCGCGGTGGTGGGCCCGTCGGCGCGGGCCAGCGCGTGCCGCAGCGCGAGGACGAGGTTGTCCTGCTCGGCGCGTATGCGGGACCAGGCGCGCACCGGGTCGTGGCTGAACAGCAGGTCGTGGTGGGCCCGGCCGAAGTCGAGAGCCCAGGCGAGGAAGCGGCCGGTCACCGCCTCCTCCTCGCCGGCCTCGGCACGCTTGGCCGCGCCGAACTCCCGCAGCGTCTCCAGCATGCGGAAGCGCACTCCCGAGGGACTGTCGTCCACCTTGATCAGGGACTGCCCGGCCAGCTGTTCCAGCAGGGTCAGAGCGTCCGCGGTCTCACCGAGGACGTACTGCGCCGCGTCCTCGGTGAATCCCCCGGGGAACACCGACAGGGCGCGCAGGGCGGCCCGGCCGCCGCTTTCCAGCAGGTTCCAGCTCCAGTCGACCACGGCGCGCAGGGTGCGGTGCCGCTCGGGCGCGTCGCGGGCGCCGCCGCGCAGCAGCGCGAACCGGTCCCGCAGGCGCCTGGAGATGTCGGCGACGGAGAGCACCCGCACCCGGGCCGCGGCGAGTTCCACGGCGAGCGGCAGCCCGTCCAGGTGGCGGCAGATCTCGGCGACCGCTCCCGGGGGCAGTTCCACGCCGGGCCGGGCGGCGCGGGCCCGCTGGGTGAAGAGTTCCACCGAGGTCGCCTGGGACAGTTCGGGCAGGGCGTACACGGACTCCGAGCTCAGTCCGAGCGGGGCGCGGCTGGTGGCCAGGACCCGCAGCTTGCTCGACCGCGACACCAGCGCCTGGACGAGGGCGGCCGCACCGGCGACGACCTGCTCGCAGTTGTCCAGCACCAGCAGCACCGGCCCGGCACCGAGCGCGGCGACGATGCCGCTCACCACGTCCGTGCCGCCCGCGAACTGCCGGCCCTCCGCGGCGCCGACCGCCGAGGCCACCTCACCGGGCACGTCGTCGTCGGCGGTGACACCGGCCATCGGGACGAAGTGCACCACGGGCTGTTCGGCCGCCCGGCTCACCGCGTGGCAGAGCCGGGTCTTGCCCAGTCCGCCGGGTCCGACGACGGTGACCACCCGGGCCTCGCGCAGCAGCGCGGTCACGGCGGCGAGGTCGGCGTCCCGGCCCAGGAGCGGGTTCGGCTCGTGCGGCACGCCGTGGCGCACCGGCGCCGCTTCCGCGCTCAGCAGCTCCTGGTAGACGGCCCTGAGGCCGGTGCCGGGATCGGTTCCCAGCTCCTCACGCAGCCTGCGGCGGTAGGCGTCGTACCGGGTGAGGGCCGCGGCCCGGCCGGCGGTGGCGGCCTCGCAGCGCAGCAGCTCCGCCAGCACCTCCTCGTCGCGGGGCAGGCCGCGGGCGAGGTCGAGGAGGGGCGCCACGGCCTCCTGGCGGCGGTCCAGGCGGGCCAGGGCCAGCGCGCGGGAGCGCACCAGCGAGCGGTGCGCGGGGACGCAGCCGGCGCGCAGGGCGGCCACCGGGTCGTGCAGGTCCTCACCGGCCCCCGCGTCCACGGTCCCGTCCCACAGCGCCAGGCCCGCCTCGGCCTGCGTCAGGGCGGCCGCGTGGTCCCCGGCGCGGGTGCGTTCGGCGCTCGCCTCCGCGTGCCGGGACAGCGCGCAGGCGTCGACCCGGGTCTCCTCCAGCGCCAGCCGGTATCCGGTCGGGGTGCTCACCACCAGGTCGGCGCCGAGCTGCGCGCGCAGCCGGGACACGAGGACCTGGACGGCCTTGCCGGGCCGCTCGGGCAGTTCCTCGGGCCACAGCCCCTCCACCAGCCGGCCCGTGCTGCAGCCGGTGCGCAGGTCGCCGGCGAGGAGGGCGAGAAGGCCGCGCAGCCGGGGCGCGGTGATCTCCCGCCCGCGGAAGGCGACGGTGGACAGGAGGGTCAACTCGGTGGTCACGCCTGCAGAGTAGTCACCAGGGGAAACCCTGAGGGGGTGTCGGGGTCGGATCCGGGTGAGGGTGGGGGATGTGCCCGATGTCCCGGCGCGCACGGTCCGGGAGTCTTGCACCATGTCCCGTCTCAGGCGCGTCCTCATCGTTCTCGGTTCGCTCGTCGTGGTGCTCGCACTCGTCGTCGGCGGGCTGTTCTGGTGGCTGTGGTCGGGTGCCCGGGTGAGCACGGTCGGCGACGAGGCGTTCGACCACCAGCTGGCCGTGCCGCCGCTGGCCGCCTCCCACCTCGACCGGGACGGCACGCGCGTGTTCGACCTGAGGATGCAGGCGGGCGAGACGGAGTTCGTCCAGGGCAGGCGGACCGCGACATGGGGCTTCAACGGCAGTTATCTGGGGCCGACGCTGCGTGCCGAGCGCGGCGAGAAGGTCCGCGTGCGGGTGCACAACACCCTGGATCAGGCTTCGACGGTGCACTGGCACGGCATGCACCTGCCCGCGAAGATGGACGGCGGCCCGCACCAGATGGTGGCGCCCGGGGCGACCTGGACCCCGCAGTGGACCATCGAGCAGCCGGCGGCCACGCTCTGGTACCACCCGCATCCGCACGGCGAGACCGAGGACCACGTCCAGCGGGGCCTCGCGGGCCTGTTCCTCCTCGACGACGCGGTCTCCGGCCGCCTGCCCCTGCCGAAGCGGTACGGCGTCGACGACCTGCCCCTGATCGTGCAGGACGTGCGCTTCGACGGCGCCGGCTTCGACCACGGCCACAAGATGCTGCAGAACGTGGGCTTCCTCGGCGACCGCACGATGGTCAACGGCACCCTCAGCCCGTACCGCGTGGTGTCCGACGAGGCGGTCCGGCTGCGGCTGCTGAACGCCTCCACGGCCCGCACCTACGACTTCGGCTTCTCCGACGACCGTGCCTTCGCGCTGGTCGGCACCGACGGCGGACTGCTGGAGCGGCCGGTGTCGCTCAAGCGCGTCCAGCTGTCACCGGGTGAGCGGGCCGAGGTCGTGGTGCGGATGCGGCCGGGTGAGCGGACGGTGCTGCGCAGCTTCGCGCAGGACAACTACGACGACAGCTTCCAGCAGCGGTTCAACGGCGGCGACGACTCCTTCGACGTTCTGCAGCTGCGCGCCGCCGACACGCTGCGTCCCTCGCCCGAGCTGCCCGTGCACCTGGCCGGGCTGGAGGTCCCGGACGGCAAGGACGCGGTGCGCGGGCGCTTCTTCGAGCTGAAGAAGTCGGGCATCAACGGCCGCAAGATGGCCATGGACCGCATCGACGAGACCGTCACCCGCGGCACCACGGAGATCTGGACGATACGCAACACCAACGGCATGCCGCACAACTTCCATGTGCACGACGTGCAGTTCCGGGTCCTGGAGGTGAACGGCCACGCCCCGCCGCCGCAGTTGCGCGGGCCCAAGGACACGGTCTTCGTGCCGAACGGGACGACGATGAAGTTCGCCCTGCGCTTCGACGGCCCGGCCGACCCGGACACGCCGTACATGTACCACTGTCATCTGCTGTACCACGAGGACGAGGGCATGATGGGCCAGTTCGTGGTGGTCGACAAGGGCCAGAAGGCCGGCCGGCCGAGCGCCGGCGCGGGGGAGCACCACCACCACTGAGCATCCGTGGAACGCCGAAGGGCCCTGCCCCCACCGCTCGGTACGGCGGCGGGGGCAGGGCCCTTGTTCCGGGGGTGCTGTGTGCGGCGCCCTTACATGTAGTAGCCGAACAGGTCGGCGATCACGTGCACGCTGCCGGCGTTCGGACGGAAGTCGATCTTTCCGTTGACGACCGGCACGGTCACCAGGTTGGCCACGGTCTGGCCCTTCACCCAGTTGACGCTGGAGGCGTTGGGCAGGGTGGACCCGTCGGGCCAGACGGTCAGGAAGCCGTTGGACGTCGGGGCGGTGACGGTGACGTTGAGGACCACGGCCTTGGCGTTGGCCAGGGTGTGGCCGTCGTTGACGTTCAGCACCAGCGTGGCGCCGCCGGGCACCGGGGTGTTGCGGGCGGTGCCGAGGGCGTAGCGGGTGTCGAGCAGCCGGCTCGGGCCCGCGGTGTGGAACGAGGAGCCGGTCGTGTCGGCCGTGAAGTAGCCGGCGACGTCCGCGATGAAGTGCACGGTGCCGGTGCCGGCGTTGTACAGGTTCACCTTGCCGTCGGCGCCGATGGGCAGGACGACCATGTTCGGACGGGTCTGGCCGGTGAGCCAGTTGATGTTCGACGACTCCGTGCGGGTGGTGCCGCTCGGGTAGGCGATGAGGTGACCGGTCGAGGTCGGCGCGGTGGCGGTGACGTTCATGACCACGGCGGTGGCGCCCGTGGCGGGCACGCCGCCGGCACCCGCGACCTTCAGGGACACGGTGCCCTTGCCGGCGACCGGGGTCCGGGTGGTCACGCCGATGGCGTTGCGGGTGTCCAGGACGCGGGACGGACCGATGGGCAGGTAGGTGCTGCCGCCGGCCTCGGTGCTGTAGTAGCCGGCGACGTCCGCGACGAAGTGCACGGTGCCGCTGGAGGCGTTGAAGAGGTCGACCGAGCCGTCCTTGCCGACCGGGACGGTCACCAGGTTCGGGATGATCTCGCCCTTGAGCCAGTTGCTGTTCGACGACTCCGGGCGGGTGGTGCCGCTCGGGTAGGCGATGAGGTGACCGGTCGAGGTGGGCGAGACGGCGGTGACGTTGATGACGACCGAGGTGACGCCCGTGGCGGGGACGCCGCCGACTCCGGTGACCTGCAGCTTGACCGTGCCGTTGGCGGCGACCGGCGAGGTGCCGGGGCGGCCGGTGCCGTAGCGGGTGTCCAGGATGCGGGCCGGGGCCAGCGGGTTGAACGTGCCGGCCGGGGAGCGCGGAACGGAGGCGCACAGACCCTTGACGATCTCGCGGCCGTTCGGCGTGCCGAGGCCGGTGGCGAGGTCGTAACCGGCGGCGGCCTGGTACTTGCCGCTGACGTTGCCGGAGTCCATGACGTTGTTGTTGCCGCTGGTGACGTCACGGAACGCGGCGGCCGGCAGGCGGTACAGCGCGTTGTGCGCGTAGCCGACGGTGCCGTTGGCCTGGCAGGCAAGGTCCTGGTCGGCCTGCCCGATCAGCGCGGACCACACCGGGGCGGCGCCGCTGGTGCCGCCGATGATGTTCCAGTACTGGGCGCCCGTGCTGTCGTGACCGAAGGCGACCGGGTAGCCGGTGGCCGGGTCGCCGACCGCGGAGACGTCCGGCACCTGGCGGCAGACCTTGCCGGTGGCGGCGGCGCAGGCGTCGTTGTAGTCGGCGCCGGTGCGGTTCTGGAAGCCGTTCGCGTCGACGCTGAAGCGCTGGGAGACACCGCCGCCGGAACCGGTCCAGGTGGTCTGGGAGGTGACGGCGGAGCGCATGGTGGTGCCGCCGACACCGAGGACGTACGGCGAGCCGGCCGGGAAGTCGGTCACGAGCTGGTCCTGGCCGGGGATGCTCTCGCCGGGCTGGTAGCAGCCGGTGGAGCCGCTGTCGCCGGAGGCGGCGACGACGGTCTGGCCCTGCGCGGCGGCCTGCTGGAACAGCAGGTTCTCCGCGTCCATCACCTCGGCCGGGGTGTACGTCTCGCAGCTGCCCCAGCTGATGGAGACGACCTTGGCGCGGTTGTCGGTGACGATCCGGCGCAGCGTGGCCGTGCCGTCGTCCCAGGTGTTCTTGCCCTGGTAGACGAGGACCTTGGACTGCGGGGCGAGACCGACGATGGTCTCGATGTCGAGCGCGGTCTCCAGACCTACGCCGGTGTCGCCGCTCGCCGGGTCGGTGGGACCGCCGTTGACGCGCACGGAGCTGACCGAGGCCTTGGTGCCGTGGCATGCCTGGTAGCTGTTGATGTCGCGCAGGTCGTAGTTCTCCAGCGAGTAGACCGCGATGGTGGTGCCGGTCTGCACGTTGGGCTGGTCCGCCATGTTGTACGCGGCCGCGAGCGACCGGGCGCTCCAGTAGTCCTGCTTGTCGTAGGCGGCCGGGTAACCGTCGCCGGGCGTCGCGTACAGGTTCTTGATGTCGGTGCACATGGTGCCGGTGGTGCCGGTCAGCCGGGACTGACGGGCGCCGTCCGTGGCCTGCTGCACCCGGGCCGGGCCCCTGGCGCCGGTGTTGCGCGGGGCGCGGGCGGCGAGGGTGTTGAGGCCGACCACCGCGCGGACGTCGCCGGCGACGGAGCCGTCGAGCTGCGGGGCCCGGGTGTTGGTGAACCCGGAGCTGCCGTCCTTCAGTTTGTAGCCGTCGAAATCGGTGGCGAAGGCCTTGGCGGCCTTGCCCACCGTCGCGTGCACGGGCAGCGTGAGCCCGTCGGACTCCAGGTCGCCGACCTCGAGGCCCTTGGCGGCGAGCTGCGCGCGGACCCGCTCGACGGTCTGCGGCAGCGCGCCGAAGCGGTCCGCGAACTCGCCCGAGCCGAGGTACTTGCGGTAGTTCGGGGACGCCGGGTCGGAGACCTCGGCGACGAAACGATTCAGCGCCGCGGGGTCGCGCGGCTCCAGAACGACGCTCAGGTCGAGCGCCTCACCGGCCGCCGGGTCCGCCGCACGCACGGCCCCCGCCGGCACCTTCGGCGCGCCGCCGACCCGCTGCGGGGCCGGCTCGCCGGACGTGGCCGCGTACGACACCGGTGTCACGGTGGCGGTCACGGCCAGGGCGGCTATGGTCGCCGCCCCCCATCGATACGCCTTTTCACGGGCGGTACGGCCCATGCACACTCCCTCTTCGTCATCTGCGTCGCCTCAAGGCGTGGGCAGGTGAGACCGCGGAAGGGTGCGCCGGTGCGGGCACACGGGCATACGGAATGCGGTGTGCGGGCACGGCGAGAGCGCGAAGAGTTACGTTCAGCGGTTCCGGCCGCAGCCGGACCACGTGGAGCCCCCCCGGCGGTGTCACCGCTCCCAAGCGGTGGACGACGGCCAGAAACGAATCTCTATCAGCCGTGGGATCGGACCGCCAAGGCAGGGGTGGCTATTTTGCTAGACCGTGATCATGACAAGCACATCGTAAGCGGGCATAGCGGCCACCGGCCGGTGCCGGGGGTGTCTCGCGCTTCCCGATCCGGCGGATCGACGAGACACCCCCGGGGACCGACGGTCAGGCGGCCTGGGCCGGCTTCTGCCGGGGCAGCGCGAGGAGCAGCGCGGTGGCGACGGCCGCGATGGCCAGGTTGAGGATCGCCGCCGTGCCGAAGGCGTGCGCGTACTGCGCCACCCGGCTGCCGTGCGGGGTCAGGGCGTTGAAGAAGAACACGCCGATGACCGCGACGCCCACCGCGCCGCCGACCTGCTGGCCGGTGGACAGCACGCCGGACGCCATGCCGACCTCGCTGGGACGGATCCGGCCGAGCACCGTGTTCAGCAGCTGGGGGAGCAGCAGGCCGTTGCCGAGACCCACCAGGGTCAGCGGTGCGATCAGCGGGCCGGCCGAGAGCCGGCCGCCCTCGGCGAGGGCCAGCACCAGCGTGGCGAGGAATCCCGCCGCGGCGAGCACGCTGCCGAGTTCCAGCACCCGCCGGCCGTAGCGCGGCGTCCAGCGGGCGGCCAGCAGACTGGTGGCGAAGAAGGCGACCGCCAGCGGGGTGTATGTGAGCCCGGCGCCCAGCGCGGACATCCCGAGACCGTCCTGCAGCATGAGGGACAGGATCAGGAAGAAGGAGTTCACCCCGGCGTAGGCGACGACCACCAGGGTGATGCCGATGGCGAACGGACGCTCGGCGAACAGGCGCAGGGTGACCAGCGGCGCACGCCCCGCCCGTTCCACCCGTCGCTCGACCACGACGAACAACGCGAACGCGATGACGCCGGCGACGAGAGAGACCCAGGTCCAGGCCGGCCAGCCCGCCTCGCGCCCCTCGACCAGCGGGATCACCAGCAGGAACAGTGCCACCGTGAGCACCGTCAGACCGGGCAGGTCCAGTGAACGGGCCTGCGGCGCACGGGTCTCGGGCACCAGCCGTGCCGCGAGCACCAGGGTGATCAGACCGACCGGGACGTTCACCCAGAACACCGGGCGCCAGGTGGTGCCGAACAGGTTCGCCGCGATCAGCAGGCCACCGACCAGCTGGCCGATGATCGTCGACACACCGATCACCGAACCGAGCGCGCCGAACGCGCGGGGCCGCTGCTGTGCCGGGATCAGGACCTGGATCATCGAGAAGACCTGAGGGAACATCAGCGCCGCGCTCAGCCCCTGTGCGAGGCGCGCCCCGATGAGCACCCCCGCGTTCGGCGCGAGCGCGCAGGCGACCGAGGTGAGCGTGAACAGCGCCATGCCGAGCATGAACAGCCGCTTGCGGCCGTAGGTGTCACCGAGCCGCGCCCCGGTGATCAGGGCCACGGCGTACGTGATCTGGTAACCGGCGACGATCAACTGGATCTCGCCGTCGGAGGCGTGCAGGTCGGACTGGATGGCCGGGGCGGCGACCAGGACGATGAAGGTGTCGAGGACGGCCATGAAACTGCCGACGAGGATGATCGGCAGCGCCCACCGGGGCGATGCGGCGGCCGACGGCGCCGGGGCGGCTCCCCCGTCGGTCGCTTGCGGCGCGCTCGTTGGTTCCTGGGCAGCCGTGTCGGCCTTTCGGTGCGTCATGGCCTCAGCGTTCCATCGCCGTCGGCCGCTGCACATGGGCGCGGATATGCTAGTGGTGGCGGCACCAGCATCGATGGTGGCGGTCCGTACCGGGGGATGGGATGGACAACACGGCGCAGCGGCAGGAACTCGCGGATTTCCTTCGTGCCCGGCGGGCCCGGATCTCACCGCGCGAGGTGGGGATCGAACCGGGGCCTCGGCGGCGGACGCCGGGGCTGCGCCGCGAGGAGGTCGCCCAGCTGTCCGGGGTGAGCGTGACCTGGTACACCTGGCTCGAGCAGGCCCGGGACATCACGGTCAGCCGGCAGGTGCTGGACAGCCTGGCGCGCGCCCTGCGGCTGACCACGGCCGAGAAGCAGTACATGTACACGCTGGCCGACACGCAGGGCGTCGTACGTCAGGAGCCCGCCGACGCGCCGAGCGCCGAGCTGCAGCGCCTGGTGGACGCGCTCAACCCGTATCCGACGTACCTCATCGGCCCGAGCTGGGACCTGCTGGCGTGGAACGCGGCCGAGGCCGGGCTGATCGGTGATCCGGCCCGGCTGCCCGGCCACGAACGCAACATCATCCGGATGGTGTTCACCGACCTGAAGACCCGCGGACTGCTGGTGGACTGGCGCGCCCAGGCCTCCGGGCTGCTCGCGCAGTTCCGCGCGGACGCCGCCCGTAATCTCGGCGATCCGCGCTTCGAGCAGCTGAGCAACGAGCTGTCCGCCGTCAGCGACGACTTCCGCCAGTTGTGGGACGAGCACCGCGTGGCCGACTTCGGCTCGGCCCGCTGGGAGTTCGACCACCCCCGGCTCGGCCGGCTGGCCGTGGACTACGTGCGGCTGGCCGCGCTGCAGTCCCCCGGGGTGAAGATGTTCACCTGCCTCCCGGCCGACCCGGAGACCGAGGCCAAGCTGCCCGCGCTGGTCGACCCGGCCCGCGTGGCCGAGCCGACCGGCGCGAAGGTCGTGGCCGGAGCCTTCTGAGGGCGGTCGCTCACCCCTCTTGCGCCGCCCGTGGGCGGGCCTTCAGTGCCCTACCCGCGTTCGCAGAGCAGCGTCACGGCCGTGACCTCGCTCGTGTGCGAGGCCAGCACGCGCACGGCCACCACTCCGTGTTCCGCGTGGTGCAGCCGGCGTTCCTCGTCCCCGATGCCCGTGGGCGCGTCCTCGATGTGCCGCGTGTGCGGGTCGCTCTGGACGGCGTCACGCAGTTTGCGCAGCACCGGGTCGTCCGGGTGCCGGGCGCACGCCAGACGCAGGTCCGCGAGCAGATAGGGCGCCCAGTCCCGCTCCCAGTTCTGCAGGACGTCCTCGCGGGCCTCGTCGGACAGCAGGGCCCACTCCGTGATGTTGGCGGGCGATCGGCCGGACGGGAACATGCGCCGGAAGGCGTCGTTGGCCGTGATGACGTGGCCGGCGGCGGAGCGGACGTAGGCCATCTCGGTCTGACCGTCCGCCCAGCGCTGCCAGTGCGGGGACGCCGGCCCCGCCGGCAGCACCGGATCGGTCTTGAAGAGGTCCAGATGCGCGATGCGCAGATGGTGGTCGCTGAAGTTCAGGGCCCTCGCGACCCGCAGGAACAGTTCGGGCGACGGAACCAGGACGCCGTTCTCCAGTTTCTGATAGGTGCCCGTACCACCGCGCAGCGCCTCGTCCATGTCGGATTGACGGAGATGAGCGCTGCGTGAACGTCGTGTGGAGATCCGTGGCGGTAATCCGATGAGCTCTCGGGTGCCCTTTGCGCGATATCGCCTCAGAAGCTCCTGGTAATCGCGGTCGGTCGGCCGCTTGTGTTGCATTCTTCCCCCGGTTTTCGACTGTGTCGATGAGTTGATGCTTATTCAACTTCTGTCGGAATGGCTGATTCCGTATCAGCTCCAGGGTGCGGGGTCGCCTGTCGGCGCCGACAGGCACGCACCTGAACAGCATGCACTGGTACGGCATGCACTATAAGTGCGCTCACAAGACCGCCGTTGTCAGGAAGCTCGCCATCCCTGAACCATTGGTGTCCGGAACCGATCGGATGCTTACCCGTCCGGTTCTCACGGCACAGTGACGAAGGACACGGCGGACGCAAAAGGTTCGTCAATTCTTTCTTTGGAGTCTGTCTCCAATCACGGGGGAGCCCCGATTCACTCGGGGAGGAAAGGTGATTCCATCATGCCGCTGAATCGAGCGGTCATTGGTCGCAGTACGAAATCGGAAACCGTCCTGGTGGTCACCGAGGACACGTTGCGCGACGCGGCGGCGCAGTTCGAGGAGCCGCTCGCGGTGTACCGGGACCCCGAGGCGGCCCGGGCGCTCGGACATCCGGCACCGATCGCGCCGCCCGCTTTCGCCGCCCGCCTGTGGTTCCGCATGGTGTGGGCCTGGCCGATGTACGAACCCGACCTCGGACGCAAGCCCGGCGCCAATCTGCTGCTGGCCGACCTGCACACGGTCGCGCACCGCCCGATCCGCCTCGGCGACCGGCTCTCCCTGACCTCGACCGTCGCGGACATCACCGAGATCAGCCGGCAGCGCGACATCATCCACATCCAGAACGAGATCACGACCGAGGACGGCGAAGCCGTCTGCAGCACGGGCTACAAGTTCGTCATCTCCCACGCGGACACCTTCGAACCGGCCGCCGCGACCGCGCAGGAGGGTGTGGCATGACCGCGAACGTGCGCTACGAGGACATCGGTGTGGGACACGTCCTTCCGGAGAAGGAGGTCGCGGTCGACCGTCTCGCGCTGTTGCTGTTCGGCGGCCAGACCATGCGGCTGGACTTCGCCGCGACCCACTGGAGCGAGCGCATCTCGCGATCCGTGGGACTGCCCGATGTGATCATGCACGGGCCCTTCACGCTCGGCAAGGTGCTGGAGATCGTCAACCAGTGGACCGGCGACCCCGGTGCCCTGGTGGAGCACCGGGTGCGCCTGGCCCGCCCGGTCCCGGTCCCGGACGACGGGACCGGTGCGGTCTTCCGGCTCTCCGGGAGCGTGGAGGAGAAACTCGACGGCAACCGGGTGCGGATCGGGGTGACCGCCGCCTCCCCCGAGGGGGAGGTGCTCGCCACCTTGCAGGCCACCGTTCAGCTCGCCTGACGACCGGGCCGCCGGCCGATCGGCAGCCCTGACCCGCGGCGGGACGTCGGCCCGCCCAGCGGTGCCCCAGCCCGGCGGCCGGACCCACGTGACGCCTGCGCGCACCGCCGCACGCCTGCGCCACCCGCGGAACGCCCGCGCGCACCGCCGTACGCCTGCGCCACCCGCGGAACGCCTGCGCGCATCGCCGGGCGCCTGTCATCGACGTACCCCCGAACCGAACGGCCCGCGGGCGCGCATGCCGTCCACAGCCCCGCACGCGCTGGCCCGCGGCGTGCTCGCACGCCGACCGCGTCGAGCAGCAGCGGCTCCCCCACCCCGACCGTCCGAGGCGAGCCCGACCGGCTGCCGAACGCCCTTGAACCAGGAGTATTCGAGTGCGCACCCTGCTTGTCGACAACCACGACTCCTACAGCTTCAACCTCTTCCAGCTGATCGCCCAGGTCACGGGCGTCGACCCGGTGGTGGTCGTCAACGACGACCCCGCCTTGGCCACCATGCCGCTGGACGGGTTCGACAGCATCGTCATCTCGCCCGGGCCCGGCCGCCCGCAGAACGACCGCGATCTCGGCTACGTCGGTGACCTGCTGCACCGCACCGACCTGCCGGTGCTGGGTGTGTGCCTGGGCCACCAGGCCATCGCGCACCTGGCCGGCGCCTCCGTCACACCGGCCCCGCAACCGCGGCACGGCCACCTGACCACGGTCAAGCACGCGGACGACGAGCTGTTCGCGGGGATACCCACCGAGTTCACCGCGGTGCGTTACCACTCGCTGTGTGTGCAGGAGCCGCTGCCCGCCACCCTGATCGCCACCGCCCGCTCCGAGGACGGCGTGCTGATGGCGCTGCGCCATCGCGACCTGCCGCGCTGGGGCGTGCAGTTCCATCCGGAGTCGATCGCCTCGGAGTTCGGCCGGGAGCTCATCGCGAACTTCGCCGAGCTGACCCGGCAGGCCGCGGCCACGCGGGTCCAGGACGACCGTGAGCCGCGCGCCGCGCGGATCCCGGCCGACGCACCGGTACGGGCCACCGGCTCCGGCCCGGCCGGCCGGATGCGGTTGCTGAGCACCGATCTGCCCGAAGCGGTCGACGCCGAGGCGGTGTTCCTCGAGTTCTTCGCCGACAGCCCGGACAGCTTCTGGCTCGACAGCAGCCGGGTGGAGGAGGGACTGTCGCGCTTCTCCTTCCTGGGCGACGCCGGCGGGCCGCTCAGCGAGGTGCTCACGTACCGGGTCGACGCCACGGCGGTCAAGGTGCGGGACGCCGCCGGCATCCGCGTGCTCAGCGGCAGCGTGTTCGACGTGCTGCAGGCGCGGCTGCGCGAGCGCGCGGTCGATCCCGGCACGCTGCCGTTCGACCTGACCGGCGGCTATGTGGGCTATTTCGGCTACGAGTTGAAGGCCGAGTGCGGTGGCGGTGCCCGGCGCAGCGCCGACACGCCGGACGCGGCCTGGATGTTCGCCGACCGGCTGATCGCGGTGGACCACCTGGAGAACCGCACCTATGTGCTCGCCCTGCACGACGAGCGGACCGAGGACGACGCCCGCGCCTGGGTCGACCGCACCGCGGCCCGCCTGGTCCAGCTGCGCCCGGCACCCGCGCCGCCCCAGGCGGACACCGGCCCCGCTCCCGACCCCGCCGAGCACCTGGTGCGCGGGCGGGCCGGATACGAGGACGACGTCCGCGCGGCGCAGCGCCAGTTGATCCGCGGCGAGAGCTACGAGATCTGCCTGACCAACAAACTGCACCTGCCCTTCGACGACGACGACACGGCCTTCTACCGCCGGCTGCGGCGGCTGAACCCGGCGCCGTACGCCGCGTTCCTGCGGATCGACGGCGTGACGGTGTTCTGCTCCTCACCGGAGCGCTTCCTGCGGATCGAGCGGGACGGACGGGTGGAGAGCAAGCCCATCAAGGGCACCGCCCCGCGCGACGCGGACCCGGAGCGGGACGCCGCGCTGGCGGCCGAACTCAGGGCGAGCCAGAAGACGCAGGCGGAGAACCTGATGATCGTCGACCTGCTGCGCAACGACCTCGGCCAGGTCTGCGAGGTCGGCAGTGTGCACGTCGATCCCTACATGGCCGTGGAGAGCTACCAGACGGTGCACCAGCTGGTGTCCACGGTCAAGGGGCAGCTGCGTCCCTCGGTGGGTGCGGTGGAGTGCGTGCGGCACTGCTTCCCCGGAGGCTCCATGACCGGCGCGCCCAAGACGCGCACCATGGAGATCATCGACCGCCTCGAGACCGAGGCGCGCGGGGTCTATTCCGGCACCCTCGGCTACTTCGGCCTGTCCGGCGGCACCGATCTGAACATCGTGATCCGTACCGCCGTACGCCGCGGCAACGACCTGAGCATCGGCGCCGGCGGTGCCATCGTGCTGGACTCCGATCCGCACGAGGAGTACCTGGAGATGATCCTCAAGGCCGACGCCCCGCTGCGGGCCTACCGGGCCCCGCTCCCCGCTCCGGCGAGCAGCGCGGCGCGATGACCACCTCACCGCCGGCACCGGCCGGACGCTACGTGTGGGACCCGGCCGCCGGCCCGGACGGCGCCCTGCTGCCCGAGCGGACGGCGGAGGCGGCGCCCGCCCTCGTCGCCGACTCCTGGCTGGTCGAGGACGGCAGGGTACGGGCCCTGCCCGCCCACGCGAGGAGGTTCCGGGACGCCTGCGGCCGCCTGCTCGGCACGCCGCCCGGTCCGGTCACCGCCTTCCTGCGGGCGGCCACGGGCCTGCTGCCGCAGCGGGGCCGCTGGTTCCCCAGGGTCGAGGCCCGGCCCGGCATCCACGGCCCGCACCTGACCCTGTGGCTGCGCCCGGCCCCGCCGCGCGGCGGGCCGGTGGTGCTCTGGCACCCCGGCATGGTGGATCCCCGCGCGGTGCCGTGGGCCAAAGGACCGGACCTCGTCCTGCTGGGGCGGCTGCGCGAGGCGGCCCGTGCCGCCGGCGCCGACGAGCCGCTTCTGCTGTCGGCGACCGGACAGGTCCGCGAGGGCGGTACCACCAGTCTCCTGTGGTGGCGCGGTACGACCCTGTGCGCCCCGCCACCCGGGCCGGACCTGCTGCCCGGGGTGACGCGGGCACTTCTGACCGCCGAAGTGGCCGATGCCGGCCACCGGGTGGTCTTCGAGACGGCCACCGCGCAGGACCTGGCCGGCGTGCCCGTGTGGGCGGTCAACGCCCTGCACGGCATCCGGCCGGTCGCCGGTTGGCTGAACCTGGCCGACGAGCTCCCACCACCCCCGGACTCGTCGGCCGAAGCAGAGCGCTGGCAGGCGCGCCTCGACCGGCTCGCCCTGCCCGCCCACCCCGGCCTGGTGCCCGACGCCGACGATCCGGCGCCGGGCACCGCGGGGCCCCTTCCGCAGACCGACGTGGTCCGGCCGGCCCGCGCAGCTCACCGGCCGCCGGCCGGCCGGACACACCGGCGTCCTCTGCCCGACAGCCGACTTCCCTTGCCCGACAGCCGACTTGGTTCGGCCGACCCGCAGCAGCGAGGCTGACATCGCATGTCCACCGACACCCTCACGCAACGACCGAGCTACGAGCGCGACCTGCTGGCCCAGCTCACCCGGCGCTGGGGCCGACGGGTCGCGGTGAAGAAGGACGAGCTCGACCTCGACGGGCACTTCGACCCCGGGCTGCCGGACTTCCCCGAGCATCTCGTGCCCGTGTTCGCGCTCCCCGGCGTCGAACCCCTCGACCCGGCGGCGCGCAGGCAGATCCTCGCGGCCGCGTGGATCGCGTACAACGCCAAGACCGCGGCGATCGAGAACGAGATCATCCTGCCCGCCTGCCGGCTGATGCTGGAGGAGCGCATACCGGTACGCCGCGACGACGTGTCGTACACCGCCCTGCACCAGACCATCGTCGACGAGCACTTCCACATCCTGATGTGCCAGAACGCGGTCGGGGTCACCAAGCGCCGGCGCGAGCTGGACGGGCTGGCCTTCGACCCGCGTGGCTGGGCGGTGGTACAGGGCCTCGACCTGGCCCGCGAGGGACTGTCGGGCTTGGACCGCGACCTGGTCGAGATCGCCTTCTCCCTGGCCGCCGAGACCACCATCAGCGGCTTCCTGTCGAGCCTCGCGACCGCGCAGGACATCCAGCCGATGAACCGGATCACGGTGGACATGCACCGGCGCGACGAGAGCGGGCACGCCGTCGTGTTCCGCGAGCTCGCCGGCTCGCTCTACCGCTCGCTGGACGCGGCCGAGCGGGCGCTGTTCCGCGACGCGCTGATCAGCGGGCTGGCCGCGTTCCGCGCCGCGGACCTCGACCCCTGGGTCGGGGTGGCCGCGGCCGGCGGCCTGCGGATCGAGACCGGGCAGCTGGCCGAGTGGGCCTCCGCCCGCCCGGCCCCACGGCGCGACACCGGCCCGCTGCAGCTGCTGCTCGACGACCTCGGCATCGACCCGTCACTCGTCGAGGCGGTACCGCGGCACGGCTGAGCCGGTCCGCGCGGCCGCACCGCGCGCCGCCGCGTTCGATCCGCCACCACGGAAACCGAGGAGAAGATGTTCACCCTGACCGACGAGCTCCAGGACATCGCCCGCACCGCACGGGACTTCGCCGACGAACACCTGGCCCCCTGCGCCGTGGAGTGGGACGAGACGCACCACTTCCCCGTCGACACCCTGCGCAAGGCCGCTCAGCTCGGCATGGGCGGCATCACGGTACGGCAGGACGTGGGCGGTTCCGGCCTGTCCCGGCTGGCCGCCTCCCTCGTCTTCGAGGCGCTGTCCACGGGCTGCCCGGCCGTGGCGGCGTATCTGTCCATCCACAACATGGTCGCCACGATGATCGACACCTTCGGCGACACCCGCCAACGCGACCGTTTCCTCCCTCATCTGTGTTCGATGCAGTTCCTGGCCAGCTACTGCCTGACCGAGCCGGGCTGCGGCTCGGACGCCGCGGCCCTGCGCACCACCGCGGTGCGCGACGGTGACGCGTATGTGCTGAACGGCGTCAAGCAGTTCATCTCCGGCGCCGGCGTCTCGGACGTCTATCTCGTCATGGCCCGCACGGGCGGCCCCGGCCCGGCCGGCATCTCCGCGGTGCTGGTCGAGGACGGCACGCCGGGGCTCTCCTTCGGCCCCGAGGAGCGCAAGATGGGCTGGCATGCGCAGCCCACCCGCCAGGTCGTCCTGCGCGATGTGCGGGTGCCCGCCGCCAACCTGCTCGGCGGCGAGGGCAGCGGCTTCCGTATCGCCATGACGGGCCTGAACAGCGGGCGCCTCAACATCGGGGCCTGTTCGCTCGGCGGCGGTGCGGCGGCGCTCGAGCGCGCGGTCGCCTATCTGCGCGATCGGGAAGCCTTCGGCCGGCCCCTGATCGAGTCGCAGGCCCTGCAGTTCCGGCTGGCCGACCTCGCCACCGAGCTGGAGGCCGGCCGCGCCCTGCTGTGGCGTGCCGCGGCCGCGCTGGACGCCGGCGACGCGAACGCGCTCACCCTGTGCGCGATGGCCAAGCGGGTGGCGACCGACGCGGGCTTCGCGGCCGCCGACGGCGCCCTCCAACTGCACGGCGGCTACGGCTATCTGACCGAGTACGGCATCGAGAAGATCGTCCGTGATCTGAGGGTCCATCAGATCCTGGAGGGCAGCAACGAGATCATGCGCCTGATCGTGGCGCGCTCACTGGTCGCGTCCTGAGAGCCTGAGACCGCCCTCCTCCTCCCCGGCGGCCTGGCGGGCGCAGCAGCCCGCGCCGGCCGGGTCGGAGTCCGCGGTCCCGGTGAAGGTGTCCGCGTCCGCCTTCACCACGTACACCTCCCACGCCTCCCGGCCCGGGCCGTGCACCCAGACCTTGTCCTGGAGGGCGTAGCAGCAGGTCGTGTCGTCCTCCTCGGCGGTGGTCAGGCCGGCGTCCTGCAGCCGGCGGGCGGCGGCGCCGACCTGTTCCCCGGACTCGACCTCGACGCCGAGATGGTCCAGGCGGGTCTCCTGGCCGGGCTCGCCCTCGATCAGGACGAGCTTGAGCGGGGGCTCGGTGATGGCGAAGTTGGCGTAGCCGGCGCGCCGCTTGGCCGGTTCGGTGCCGAACAGCTTCGCGTAGAAGGCGATCGAGGCTTCCAGGTCACTGACCCGCAGGGCCAGCTGGACACGTGACATGGCGCGACTCCGGTCTGCTTGCATCGATGTCTGTCGATACAGAGCGTGCGCCTTGAATCGAAAAACGTCAACATAGAAGAATGTCGAAGCAAGAACGTGTGGTGCTCGGGCAGGACGATGCGTCCGCATGCTGCCCGGGACTGGTGGCCGCGCCCCTGGACCAGGACCGGGCGGCCGAACTGGCCAGGATCTTCAAGGCGCTGGGCGACCCGGTCCGCCTCCGCCTGCTTTCCATGATCGCGTCACGCTCGGGCGGCGAGGTCTGTGTGTGCGACCTGACCCCGGCCTTCGATCTGTCGCAGCCCACGATCTCCCATCACCTCAAGCTGCTCCGGCAGGCAGGTCTCATCGACTGCGAGCGCCGCGGCACCTGGGTGCACTACTGGGTGCTCCCGGCCGCCCTGGACCGGCTCTCCGCCTTCCTGACCCCGGCGCAGAAGGCCGGCAGGACGGCGTGAGCGCGTCACTCCGGCGGCGCGCTCTCGGCGAGGCAGTCGGCACGGCCGCCCTGGTCACCGTGGCCGTCGGCTCCGGCATCCAGGCCGGCGAGCTGACCGACGACGCGGCCGTACAACTGCTCTCGCCCTCGACGGCTCCGGCCGGGTCCTGGGCTGGATCGCCGTGACCCACGCCACCGCGGCGCCGGCCTCGGCGGCGGTCACGACGAGCGCGAGCGTGTCTCCGACCGCTGCGCCCACGCCGGCGTCGTCGAACACTCGGTGTACGTCCACCTCGCCGCACGCGGCCGCGGTATCGGGGCGGCCCTGCTCCGGCAGCTGAGCACGTCCACCGAGACCGCCGGGATCTGGACGATCCAGTCCGCCGTGTTCCCCGAGAACACGGCGAGCATCGCCCTGCACCGGCGGGCCGGATTCCGCGTCGTGGGAACGCGCGAACGCCTCGGCCGGCTCCACGGTGTGTGGCGCGACGTCATCCTGATCGAACGACGCAGCCCCACCGTCTGAGCCGGCCGGTACCCGAAGGGTGGTCACGCCTCCCGGGGGATCACCGGAGTCGGGTCGTCGAGCAGGTTCTGCGGGGCGTGCGGCGAAGACGACGGCGAGCCGAAGTCCGGCGAGGGCTCGGCGTCGGGATGCGGGTGGCAGGTGAAGCCGAGGCGGGTCATCGCCAGGGTGACCTCCCGGCCGGTGAAGTCCCGTCGGTCCTGCCGGGTGACGACTTCGCCCACCTGCTTCACGGGGTAGCGGCGGCGCCCGATCGTCACGGACTCACCCGTGACGGGCTCGGGCGTGACGCCCTCCATGGAGGCCAGCACCCCGGCCTTGGTCAGCTCGAACGGATAGCGGGCGATGACACAGCGCATGATGCCTCCCAGGAAGGGTGAACGGGCTGCCGGACAGGGGACGTTCCGGCCGGTCGGCCGGTGGTGCTAGGCCGCCCGGCCCAGGGCGGACCCGCGCCCCGCGCTGCGCCGTGCCGCTTCGCCGGGAGTCCTCCCGCGACCCGAACGGCCGCGGCGGGAGCGGGACGACGAGGAGCCGGGAGCCGCGGCGCGGCGGCTGGGTTCCGCGGCGGGCACGGCGACGACCACGGGCACACCGGAGGGGGTCCGGGCCCCGGTGATGCGGCTCAGCTCCTCCTCCCCGGAACGCACGGCCGTGATGCGTGCCGTGACGCCGGCCGACGCCATCAGCCGCTTGAATTCACCGCGCTGGTCGGGGGTCACCAGGGTGACGACGGTGCCGGACTCGCCGGCGCGGGCCGTACGGCCGCCGCGGTGCAGATAGTCCTTGGGATCGGTGGGCGGGTCCACGTTGACGACGAGGTCGAGGTCGTCGACGTGGATGCCGCGGGCGGCGACGTTGGTCGCCACCAGCACCGTGACCTGGCCGTCCTTGAACTGGGCGAGGGTGCGGGTGCGCTGCGGCTGGGACCGGCCGCCGTGCAGGGCCGCGGCGCGGACACCGCTGTTCAGCAGGTGCTTGGTGAGCCGGTCCACCGCGCGCTTGGTGTCCAGGAACATGATGACCCGGCCGTCGCGGGCCGCGATCTCGGTGGTCGCCTGCCGCTTGTCCGCGTCGTCGACGTGCAGCACGTGGTGCTCCATCGTGGTGACGGCGCCGGCCGACGGGTCGACGGAGTGGACCACCGGGTCGGTCAGATAGCGGCGGACCAGCAGGTCCACGTTGCGGTCCAGGGTGGCGGAGAACAACAGCCGCTGGCCGTCGGGGCGTACCTGGTCGAGCAGCGCGGTGACCTGCGGCATGAAGCCCATGTCGGTCATCTGGTCGGCCTCGTCGAGGACGGTGATGTCGACGTCGTCGAGGCGGCAGTCGCCGCGGTCGATGAGGTCCTTGAGCCGGCCCGGCGTGGCGACGAGCACCTCGGCGCCGGCACGCAGCGCGCCGGCCTGCCTGCCGATCGACATCCCGCCGACCACCGTGGCGAGCCGCAGGCTCACGGAGCGGGCGTAGGGGGTGAGCGCGTCGGTGACCTGCTGGGCCAGCTCACGTGTGGGCACCAGCACGAGGGCCAGCGGGCGCCGCGGTTCGGCGCGCTGCCCCGCGGTGCGGGCCAGGAGTGCCAGGCCGAAGGCGAGGGTCTTGCCCGAGCCGGTGCGGCCGCGGCCGAGGACGTCACGGCCGGCCAGCGAGTTCGGCAGGGTCGCCGCCTGGATCGGGAACGGCACGGTCACGCCCTCCCGGCGGAGGGCGGCCGGCAGGGCCGGCGGCAGGCCCAGCTCGTCGAACGACTCCACCGGCGGCAGCGCGGGCGTGATCGTCGTCGGCAGGGCGAATTCACCCGACGGACGCGAGGCGCTCGGTGCCGAGGAGGGCCGACGCCCACGGCGGCTCTGGGAACCACCGGAGTTACCGGATCCGCCGGATCGGTTGTATGTGCGAGCGGAACGAGCACGGCTCATGCGAAATCTTCACGCTTTCCTGGACGCGGCACGTATCCGTCAAGGAAATCGCGCGGCGGAAAACAGCCGCGCGAAGAACCGCGAGAACGAGCCGGAATTGAGGGGGCGGACCGGATCGGTCGACGACGCCCCGAACGACGCGAGCTGGGGCCCGCACCCCAAGGTGCGGGCCCCAGCTGCTGTGTAACGCGATGGTGCGCAGGTCAGGCGGGGACGATGTTCTCGGCCGTCGGGCCCTTCTGGCCCTGGCCGATGTCGAACGACACCTTCTGGCCCTCCTGCAGCTCGCGGAAGCCCTGGGTGGCGATGTTCGAGTAGTGGGCGAAGACGTCAGCGCCGCCGCCGTCCTGCTCGATGAAGCCGAAACCCTTTTCCGCGTTGAACCACTTGACAGTACCGGTCGCCATTTTTTTCTCCTTCGGGACGGTGTTCGAAGCCGCCCTGCGCGGCTTCGGTCGCCGCGATGATCACTCCGCAGGAAAAAATTCCCGGCAACCACAACTGCAACTGACGCCGACAGTACCATGCCGCAATCGCCCCCGCACGGAAAAAACAAATTACGCTCCGCTTGCCGATCCGGGAATATCCGGCGGCTCCCCGGTCGGCGGCAGCAGTCCTCTTTCCCTGCCGCGCGTCACCGCGCCGCGGGCCGGGTGGCGGGCTGGAACCGGAAGGAGACGGCCTCCATCAGGCGCTTGCGCTGGGTCTTCTGGACGGCGGCGATCAGCCACCGACCTCCGGCGTCGCGCACGACGGTGTAGGTGGCGAGCTTGCCGAGCCGCTTCGGCCGGCCCTTGCCGACGTCGCCCCGGGTCACGACAACCGCGGTGTCGGTCCCGTGGAAGCGGATGTCGGTGATGTCGAGGGTCAGCCGGGTGCCCTTGAGGAATCCGCCGAAGAGAGCCTGGTGCGCGCGGCCGATCTCGTCGCCGCCGCGGTACACGGTGCCCACGAAGGTGACGTCGGTCGCGTCCTCGGTGAAGCACCTGCCGTACGCGGTTCCGTCGCCGCGCATCCAGGCCGCGCTGCTCTCGTCGAGGAGGGAACGGATCGCGGCGGTGTCGCTCTCGCGGGCGGGCTCGACGGGGGTGCGGGTCGTCACTTCTCTGCCTCCGGTTCGGTGGACGTGCAGGACGTGGTAGCTTCGCGGGCGAAGTTTCTGCTCGAGAGATGTTTCTTCCTTGAGGAAGAGATTAGGGAAGGGAAGGACCCGTGTCAACGCCGTCGATGCGATCCGATGCGAGCGAGGTCTACCGCCGGTACCTGAGCGCCGTGATGCTGCACGGACACGCCGGCGCCAAGGCGTGCGGCCTGGGTGCCACCGACCTGTACGCGCTGAACATCCTTCAGCTGTCGGGCCCGATGTCCCCCGGGGAACTGGCCGAACGCACGGGGCTGACGACCGGCCCGACGACCCGCCTGATCGACAGGCTGGAGCAGGCCGGCTACGTCCGCCGCGCCCCCGACCCCGGCGACCGCCGCAAGGCCGTCGTGGAGCCGGTGGGCGAACCGGCCGACCTGGACCGCGTGATGGCCCCGGCCCGCCAGAAGATCGGCGACATCCTCCGCGACTACGAGCCGGACCAACTGGCCGTGCTCTTCGACTACTTCACCCGGTCCGCCGCGGCCTACCAGGCGGCGGCGGAAGAACTCCGCACCGCGAACCCCGGCACCTGACCCGGGGTGGAAAAAGGGCTGGCCGGGCCGATGAACGAGCTGCTAGCTTGCGCTCGACCGTGACTTCGCCCGAGGAGGTGACACCCATGAACGCTGTATCGAAGTGGGTGCTCCCCCTTTCCGTCACGGTGTGCGACTGATCCAGGTGTCGTCGGGAGCGCCTCTCCACAAGGCATTCCCGAAAGGCGAACACCCATGAACACTGTGACGATCACGCGGGTCGCTCCGGCACGGTGGGAGGCGGTGGCAGACGACCGGATCGTCGGCCACGGAGATCTCTCGCACCGGCCCGACGGGCGGCTCTTCATCAGCATCGACGTGTGGCAGGGCGCGGTCTTCGACGAGCTCGCCGCCGCGATGCTGGCGGACCTCCCCGAGCCGCTCCACACCGTGGTCGGCGAGGCCGACCACGACCTGAGGGCGAGCTGGGAGGCGCTCGGCTTCACCGTCGGACGCCGCGAGCGGGAGTACGACCTGCCCACCGACGTACGCGAAACCGGGCTCGGCGGTCTGCGGCTCCCGCCGGATGTGACGATCCTGCCCGCCGGCGCGGCGGACGAGAGTCTGCTGCGCGCGCTGGACCGCGTGATCCGCGAGGAGGTGGAAGCCACCGTCGGCTGGCGCACCATGCCCGCCGAGGTGCTGCCCCTCCCGGCCGGGTCCATGCCGGTGGACCCGGCGAAGTACGCGACGGCGGTCCGAGGCGGCGAGTACGTCGGCCTGGTCCGTGTCGGGCGGGTGCGCCGCCGGGCGCGGATCGGGCTGCTCGCTGTCCGGGCGGATCACCGCCGGCACGGCATCGGGCGGGCGCTGCTGGCCCACGCGCTGGGCGCGTTGCACCGGGACGGGGTCGACTCCGCCTGGGCCGAGGTGGACGAGTCCAACGCCGCGGCGATCGCGCTGGCCGAGGGCGCAGGCGCCCGGCGTTCGGGCGGCTGCCTGGAGCTGGTGCGCCGATGACGCCCGCGAAGAGCGTGGACGTCGAGGGCATCGTCCTCGAATGCCTGCGCAACGCCACCTTCAAGGTCGAACTGCCCAACGGGCACCACGTGCTCGCGCACATCAGCGGGAAGATCCGGAAGAACCACATCAGGATCCTGCCGTTCGACCGGGTGCTCGTGGCGCTCAGCCCGTACGACCTGACCCGCGGCCGGATCCTCTACCGCTACCGGACCTGAACAGCGCGAGCGGGTGACGAGTCGGCCCGCTCCCACCTGATCAGGCGGAGCCGGAACCGCCCGCCGACTCGCTGGCGGCACGGCGGTACTCGGCGTTGATGCGCTGCGCCTCCTCGAGCTGGTCCTCCAGGATGACGATGCGGCACGCGGCCTCGATCGGAGTCCCCTTGTCGACGAGCTCCCGGGCCCGGGCGGCGACCCGCAGCTGGTAGCGGGAGTACCGGCGGTGTCCTCCCTCCGAGCGCAGCGGAGTGATCAGACGAGCCTCCCCGATCGCCCGGAGGAAGGCCGGGGTGGTGCCGAGCATCTCGGCGGCCCGGCCCATCGAGTACGCGGGGTAGTCGTCGTCGTCCAGACGATCATTCAGTGGGTTGTCCGATGTCATGTCACCTCGCTGTGCCAACGCGTCGAGGGGCCCTGGTGCCGTACGGCACCAGGGCCCCGAAGGAAATTCAACACCATCCGTCGGCACTACTGCTGTGCCGACCTGTCTGTTACCGCTCCCCGGCCCGGCAAGGCGGAGCGGGGGATCGCAGCTGCGTGACCGGGGACCACCTCCACTGAAGGAACCGGCATTGCTGGCGGCGGCTCCTCGATGTGCGAGCCGCCCAGTGCGGCCCTCAGTCCCGTCACCATTTCGGGAACGCTGTGGCTTCGAGGCTCGAGGGCCGCACTGACCTGCGTACTTCGTATTCAGCCATCCCACCAGTTCGTGTCTGGCGGGTCTCGATCGACCGTGTCTACGTGAAGGAGCATACCCACGCCGGGTGCGAAAATCTACTCTGCAAGGAGCAGATTTCATCCCTTCGGTGGGTGGGGAAGCTTGCCGCGATCGCCACGTGACCGGCCGCCGGGCCTTTCACCTGGACGGCGACACAGCGATGGGGCCCTGCCGACGCGCGTCGGCAGGGCCCCATCGGGATCTTGAGGGCGGTTTCCCGCCCGTACTCACATGGCCAGGGGGTCGGCGCCGCCGAGCAGGGCCGACGCGACCTGGACGTCCGTGTGAACGGCCGCGGTCACGGGCTCCGGGCGGCCGTGGCAGGTGAAGCCGAGGCGTGTCA
The DNA here is from genome assembly GCF_040656475.1 of Streptomyces sp. NPDC049915. Taxonomy (NCBI): domain Bacteria; kingdom Bacillati; phylum Actinomycetota; class Actinomycetes; order Kitasatosporales; family Streptomycetaceae; genus Streptomyces; species Streptomyces sp. NPDC049915. The sequence continues at coordinate 24,807 of NZ_JBFAMH010000009.1, read as the reverse complement.
TGGCCCGCGTGACCTCGCCGGCGGTGAAATCACGCGGATCCTGCCGCGTGAGGATCTGACCCACCTGCTTGACGGGGTAGCGGCGGCGGCCGATGGTCACGGAGTCACCCGTGACGAGCCCGGGCCTGACGCCCTTCATCGAGGCCAGCACCCCGGTCTTGGTCAGGTCGAACGGGTACCGGGCGATGACACAGCGCATGATGCCTCACAGGGGAGAAGTCGCGGGAGAAGGAGGACGGGCTGCCCGGGCGAGGCGGAGTCAGCGCGAGAGGGCGAGTACGCCGGCCACCCGGCCGTACCCACCGATGCCGCCGGAGCGGCCGCCCGGCGCGGGCGGCGTTCCGTCGAGGACGTCCCGCAGACGGATCCGGTCCGTGTACGTGGAGCTGTCCCGCAGGCCGGCGAGCCGGACCAGGGTGATCAGACCCGTGCTCTGGTCGTCCCCGTCGCACACGGTCAGGTACTCGACGCGGGCGCCCGCCATGACGGCCAGAGCCACCTCGACGGTCATGTCGTCGCACACCCGGGGCCCGTGCCCCTCGATGTCGTCGACCACGGTTCCGGCGGCGGAGTCCGGCATGCGGTGGTGCGTCCGCGCTGACGTCAAGAGTGTCTCCTTCGGTGAGGTGGGCTCAGGGGACCGCGCCGGACTATGCGGCCGCGTCGCTCGCGGGCCTGCGCGGCGCCCTGCGGCGCACGCCCGCACCGACGGGCCGCCCCTGGCCGCTGGAGCCCCGACGGCGGGAGGACGACGACGTGCGACGGGGACGCTCCGCGACCGGCGTGGTGATCACCACCGGCACACCGGAGGGCGCCTGGGCGCCGGTGATGCGGCTCAGCTCCGCCTCGCCCGAGCGCACCGGGGTGATGCGCGGGGTGATGCCGGCCGACGCCATCAGCCGGCTCATGCCACGGCGCTGGCCGGGCGTGACCAGGGTGACGACGCTGCCGGACTCGCCGGCGCGGGCCGTGCGGCCGCCGCGGTGCAGATAGTCCTTGTGGTCGCTGGGCGGGTCCACGTTGACGACGAGGTCGAGGCTGTCGACGTGGATGCCGCGGGCGGCGACGTTGGTCGCCACCAGCACAGTGACGTGACCGTCCTTGAACTGGGCGAGGGTGCGGGTGCGCTGCGGCTGGGACCGGCCGCCGTGCAGGGCCGCGGCGCGGACACCACTGTTCAGCAGGTGCTGGGTCAGGCGGTCCACGGCGTGCTTGGTGTCCAGGAACATGATCACCCGGCCCTCGCGGGCGGCGATCTCCGTGGTCGTGCGGTGCTTGTCCGCGTCGTGCACATGGAGGACGTGGTGCTCCATGGTGGTGACGGCGCCGGCCGACGGGTCGACGGAGTGGACCACCGGGTCGGTCAGGTAGCGGCGGACCAGCAGGTCGACGTTGCGGTCCAGGGTGGCCGAGAACAGCAGTCGCTGGCCGTCGGGGCGTACCTGGTCGAGCAGGGCGGTGACCTGCGGCATGAAGCCCATGTCGGTCATCTGGTCGGCCTCGTCGAGGACGGTGATGTCGACGTCGTCGAGGCGGCAGTCGCCGCGGTCGATGAGGTCCTTGAGCCGGCCGGGCGTCGCGACCACGACCTCGGCGCCGGCGCGGAGCGCACCGGCCTGCCTGCCGATCGACATCCCGCCGACCACGGTGGCGAGCCGCAGGCTCACGGAGCGGGCGTAGGGAGCCAGCGCGTCGGTGACCTGCTGGGCCAGCTCACGGGTGGGGACGAGGACCAGGGCCAGCGGCTGCCGCGGTTCAGCACGTCGGCCCGCGGTGCGGGCCAGGAGCGCCAGGCCGAAGGCAAGGGTCTTGCCCGAGCCGGTGCGGCCGCGGCCGAGGACGTCACGGCCGGCCAGCGAGTTCGGCAGGGTCGCCGCCTGGATCGGGAACGGCACGGTGACGCCCTCCCGGCCGAGCGTGGTCAGCAACGGTGCCGGCATGGCGAGCTCGGCGAACGTCTCGACGGCGGGCAGCGCGGGCGTGATCGTCTTCGGCAGCGCGAAATCGCCCTGCGCGGTCTGCCGGTTTCCGTAACCGCCGGAGCGGCGCGGCCCACTGGAGCGGCCCGTGCCTCCGCTTCCTCCGAAGCGGTCATACGTGCGATTGCTGCGTGCGCGAGTGGTACGTGTGGGGTTCATGCGGAACCTTCCTCGATGCGGGCGCGTATCAAGGAATTTCCGCAGCAGAATGAGGCGCGCAGAGAATCGCGAGAACGGGCCGAAAAGACAGGGTCGATAACCCTGGAAAATAAAGCGAGCTGGGGCCCGCACCCCAAGGTGCGGGCCCCAGCTGCGAAGTATGCGTCCGTGCCGGAGTATCAGGCGGGGACGATGTTCTCGGCCGTCGGGCCCTTCTGGCCCTGCGCGATGTCGAACGACACCTTCTGGCCTTCCAGCAGCTCGCGGAAGCCCTGGGTGGCGATGTTCGAGTAGTGGGCGAAGACGTCGGGGCCGCCGCCGTCCTGCTCGATGAAGCCGAAGCCCTTTTCCGCGTTGAACCACTTCACGGTGCCAGTAGCCATTTTGTTTCTCCTTCGGAGACGGTGCAAGGAATGCACCCTGTGTGCATTCCGAGTCGCCGTGATGATCAGCCGTCGGAAAAACCGTCTGGCAACCACACCTGCAACTGATGACGACAGTAGCACGTTGGCGTCGGCCCTGCGCGGTAAGCAATTCCGCGCCGTCTGTGGTCGCAGGAATATTTATCGTGCGCTGCGTCGATTTCTTATGTCGCTACCACAGATATTGACTCCCGGGTGTGCCGGTTTGCCGTCGAGCGCTCCCGGTCACAACGCTGTGACCTCCTGCGATGGCCCGTCCGCGGCCCCTGTCGCCCCCACGAGACGAGATCCCGTCGAGCGCACCCGATTCCCGGAAGGAGACGAAGCCCACAGGGCGCGACAGGCGAGCCGGCCACGCTCGATCAGCCTAGGCGGTGAGGCCGGGCAGGGCGGCGGACCGGGCGTCCGTCCTGATGAAGCCTTTGAGGGGGACCATCGTCGTGCCGCTTCCGGCAGCAAGATCCACGGCATTCCCGCGCGGCTGCCCGGGGCGTACGCCACCGAGGCGGAGCTGGTGCGGATTTCGGCATGTGGTCCGGGGTAGACGCTTTTCGGCTCGTCATACGGCGTGGGAGCTGCGAACGGTCGGTGGACGACGGTTCGCCGGAGGAGCCGGCGTGTGCGTGGCGTCGGAGAAGGTCGGATTGCGTCTTCACCACAGCCGTCCCACCGACCCCGGATACCGCAGGCTGCGCCATGGCCGCGGCTTCCGTTACCTCGACGCCCGAGGAGAGCCACTGCGGGACCCCGGAGAACTGGCCCGGATCCGGGGGCTGGTGATACCGCCGGCCTGGCGGGACGTGTGGATCTGCACCCGGGCCAACGGGCACCTGCAGGCGGTCGGCACCGATGACGCCGGTCGCCGCCAGTACCTGTACCACCCGCAGTTCCGTGCCGAGCAGGAGCAGGCCAAGCACGAGCACGTTCTCGAGGTCGCCGAAGCCCTGCCCGCCGTGCGGGAGACGGTCGAGGGGCATCTGCACGACCGCGGACTGACCCGGCAGCGGGTCCTCGCGACGGCCGTGCGCCTGCTCGATCTCGGCTTCTTCCGCATCGGCAACGAGCGCTACACCGAGCTGAACAACAGCTACGGCCTCACCACGCTGCTGCGCGAACACTCACGCTGCCAGGCCGGAGCGGTCCAGTTCACCTACACCGGCAAGCACGGCAAGGAGCTCGTCCGGACCGTCGTCGACCCCGCCGCGTGCCGTTCCCTCACCGCACTGCTGCGGCGCCGAGGCGGCGGTGACCGGCTCCTGGCGTACTGGGAGCGGCGTGCCTGGCACGACGTGAGCAGCGACGACGTCAACGCGTACCTCAAGGAACTGGCCGGCCTGGAGATCACCGCGAAGGACTTCCGTACCTGGCACGCCACCGTCATGGCCGCCGTGGCACTGGCCGTCTCCCAGCCCGTCGCACGCAGCGAGACCGCCCGGCGCCGCGCCATCGCCCGGGCGGCGCGGGAGGTGGCCGGATATCTCGGCAACACACCCGCGGTCTGCCGCGCCTCGTACATCAACCCGCGGGTGATCGAGCTGTACGAGGAGGGCGTGACGATAGCCGCCGCGCTCCCGCACCTCGGCGACGAGGGAACGCAGGGCGTCCCCGCCACCCAGGGCCCCGCCGAAAGGGCCGTACTGCGCATGCTCCGGACCGGACGCCCACCCGAGGGGGAGTGAGGGGTCGTCAGTCGGCGGGCGCGGCGTGCGGGACTCCCGCTAGGGAGGCGACGCCCGTGGTCGGACCGGCCCGGGGGCCGAGCCATTCGCACAGCAGGATCGTGGCGTCGTCCTGCAGCCGGTTGTCGTGGTGGCGAAGATGCGCGCGGATGAGGCGACGCAGGGTCTCGGGCACGGTGAGGCCGTCGATGTGGTGGCGGACCAGGAAATCGATGAAACGGGTGAGTCCGAACTCCTCACCTTCGGGGGTACGGGCTTCGGTGATGCCGTCGGTGTAGAGGACGAGGCGGTCACCGGCCTGCAGTTGCTCGCGGCAGACCGTGGTGGGCAGACGCAGATCGGCGCCCATGGGGTGTGCGGGCGGGCAGCGCAGCAGGGTGGTCCAGCGTCCGTCACGGATCAGGACGGGGGGAGCGTGGCCGCGGTTGACCCAGGTCAGCAGGCCGGTGGACGTGTCGAGGTCGGCGAGGATGCCGGTGACGTAACGGGTGGCGCCGAACTGTTCGAGCAGCACCCGCTCGATCGCGTCGCCGAGGTCGTCCAAGGGCGTGCCCTGCCTGCGGTGGTTGCGGCAGGCGCCCACGGCGAGGTTGGCGGTGAGACCGGCCGAGGTGTCGTGTCCCATGGCGTCGAAGAGCGACAGATGGACCACGTCGTCGGCGGTGGCGTAGTCGTAGGCGTCCCCGCTGACCTCGTACGCGGGCTCCATCACGGCGCCGATGACCACCCGGTGGTCGGCGTAGGTGCGCGGCGGCATCAGCGTCCACTGCATCTCCGCGGCGACGTTCATGGGCCGGGTGCGGGTCAGACGGGCGTAGGAGTCGCTGGTGTCCCGGCTTCCGACCACCATCATCGCCACCAGGGCGGAGAGTGCCCGCATGTCCCGGCGGACGTCCTCCCCGTCCTCCTCGGGACAGGCCAGGTACAGCACCCCCAGGCGTTCGGTGCCGTCCAGGAGCGGGACCCAGCATCCGTGCAGCCCGTCCTCCCGGTCGGCGACCGGGAGGACGAGCCCGTACTGGAAGGCGCGGCCGGCGAGCGTGCCCTCGACCGACAGCTCGGCCTTGTCCTCCGGGGCGCCCTCGGCGGCGTTCGGCCCCCTGCCGGTGAGCAGCCGCAGGGTGTCGCGTTGCAGGTCCCCGAGGTAGATGGCCACGTCGCGGAAGCCCGCCGCCGCCGCGTGCTCGGCCACCCGCGACGGCAGGCGCTCGAACGCCATCAGATGGCTCTCACCCAGCAGCCCCGTCAGCATGCGCCGGACCGCACGGTCCCGATCTGTCACGAGACACCTCTCTGTACCTCACCGTCCCGATGCCACGTTCGGTACGTCCGCCCCTCCCCGCCGGCGTACGGGACGGCTCGCCGACGCGGCGGACGGCGGCCCGCCCGTCAGGGACGGGGCCGCAAGGCCCGGCCGGCCGACGGCGGACCGCCGCCGACGTCCCTGATCAGCTCCGCGCACACGTCACGGAGTTTGATGTTGCGGTGCTGGGAGGCCTTGCGCAGCAGGTCGAACGCCTCGTCGGCCGGGCACCGCTGCCGGCCCATGACCACGCCGATCGCCTGGTCGATGACGGTGCGGGACTCCATCGCCCGCTGCAGGTCGGCGGCGTACTGCTGCGCGTCGGCGATGCGCTGAGCGAGCGCGATGGCGCCGGAGGCCTGGGCGGCGAGCGCCCGCAGACCGGTGAGATCGGCGTCGGCGAATCCGGAGACCTTCGGCGAGTACAGGTTGAGGGCGCCGGCGGTGTGCGTGTGCGCCGCGATCGGCAGGGACAGGGACGAGCGCGTGCCGCAGGCGGCCGCGTAGTCCGGGTAGGGCCCCCAGCGGTGCTCGTCCAGCATGTCCGCCACGACGATTTCCTCGCCCGTGCGCAGCGCCTGGAGACAGGGCCCGTCGTCCTGCCCGTACTGGGCCTCGTCCAGCTCGGGAGCGCTCGTGCCGGCGCTGACCACGGTCAGCGGCCGCTGCTGCCGCTCCAGGGTGATTCCCACTCCCTCGGCCACGGTGGCCAGGTTCAGCGCGCCGTCCGCGAGAACCTGGAGGAACTGCTCGAGGGAGTCGGTGCTGAGCAGGAGAGAGGTCACATCCGGCACGTCCGGCACTGCATACGGTTGGTCGGTCACGATCGCTGTGTCCTTCCGGGCGCGAGGCCCGCGGGTCGGCATGGTGTGAGCCGCCAAAGACCACGGGGATCCAGCCCGAAGAGATACCTCCAGCGAGGTGGCCGGCCCGCTCCGGAACGAAGACGGAAGCGATGGCCTCCTGATTGCCACTATCCTCCCTTTTTCCCGTTTTGGTCTTCAGGTCCGTCGCCGCAGGAGCCCCCTCTCCATGGCCACCACCGAGATCACGGAGGGCCACCTGGGCGCGGCCCAGTCCGTCCGTGCCCGCTACCGCGCGCTGGACCTCGACCTCGCGGACGCGGTGAACGTGGCGCTCGCTGCCGACTACGACACGGACGCGATCCTCACCCTCGACCGACGGGACCTCCGGGCCGTACGCCCGTTGGGCCGCCACAAGGCGTTCCGAGTGCTCCCCGACGACCTCCCGCTCTGACACAGGAACCCTCGGCGGTCGAGTGCCCGCTCCTGCAGCGGGCTTGTACACAGCCCGCGACGAACACCAGAAGGTCGCGTCGGGCTGCCGAGGGCTCGCAGCAGCGTCATCAGGGGAGCCGTGGGGTGGATCGAGTCAGTTGCCCCGGGGGATCCGCGGCCGCAACTGCCGGAGCGGGTCAGGAACCGAGGAGCCTGCGCTTCTGGTCCGCGAACTCCGCTTCCGTGAGGACGCCCTGGGCTTTGAGCTCGGCCAGTTGCTTCAGCTGCTCGATCTTGCTGGTCATGTCGGCGGCCGGCGGAGCGGCCGGCTCGGCAGCGTAGGCCGGCTGCGGTTCGGGCGCCTGGTACTCCTGCTGGGCTGCCCATCGCCCCTGCTGCCGGCGGGATACACGGTTCGACACGGCGGTCGCCGTTCCGGCGACGACGGCCGTACGGGCGACCCCTCGGAGAAGTCCCGGCATGGCGATCTCCCTTCTCGCTCCCCCGAGGTCCTCACCTCAGGGTGCGGTTTCGGTCGCGTCGAGCGCGGCCAGAATCGCGGGCACCGGGATTCTCCCGGAGGCGACCAGCTCGGCACCGCCGCGGCGCAGGGCGGCGGCGAACGGCGCGGCCCACAGGTTCTCGTAGATCAGGACGCCCGCGGAGTTGCCGGGTTCCAGGGCGGCGGCCGCCTCTTCGAGGTCGTCCTGACCCAGCAGACCGGAGGACGCGCCCTCGAAGACGGCCAGGTCGAGTGCGCCGTCGCCGGTGAGATCGCCGATCTCCAGGCCGGTGACGGATCCGTCGGCGTCCTTCCGGATGAACGTGAGGTCGAGGATGCGGATGACGCCCCGGTCCACCAGATCGACCAGGAGGGGCAGGCCCTCGCCGGTCATTCGGTTGCCGGGAAACTCCACGACCAGATAGTCGACCGGTCCCATTCCGATCTCGCCGGATGTGTCGACTTCATCGAATGCGTCGCTCACGGCGTCACCTCTGGGCTCGTGCGATGCGTGATTCCCCATGCCATTGCATCACCGGACGGGGAGGGCCGCACGTCGTGTGCATTGCGGCACCGCACGGCCGTTCGGGGGCGGAACAGCATCGTGCGGGACACGGACCTCTCGGTCATGCCCCGTCCGCGGATCAACCTCGTCACCCGTGCACACGCCGCATCCGCCAGGGGGCACGACGCGGCACGGGTGGTCGGTCCTGCGCGCTCGTCGGCGCAGCGTCGGGGCGGGTGGTCGTGCCCTCCCGCCCGTCACGCCGCGTCGCCGTCTGCGGTCTTGCTCGCTGATCGGCCAGTGCCACGGCAGGCCGGTCGTCGAGGAGCGGCGTAGTGGCGCCCCGGGTCAGCGAAGCCGGGTGCGATCAGCTCTGGGCGTCGGACGCGGACTGCCACGCCTTCATGCCCGCTCGGGACGCCTCCTTGGCCTGCTGCCACTTCATGGCCGCCTGCTGGGACGGGGGCACGTCCATGTCGCGGATCAGACGCCGGCCCGCTGCGAACACGGCGGAGGCCGCGAGGGCCATGCCGGCGCACGCCACCACGGCACCGGCCGCGGTGAGCACGGCACCGGCCGTGACGAGCCGAGTGTTGATGTCGATCGTCCGCTGGGACTGGTGGTGATGGTTCATGACTCCACCATCCAACGGGGGGAACCACATCGCATCCCGGCCAACGGATCAGAATATCGCTGATGGGCTCCGAAGGCGCCGGATGGCGGTGCGGTGCGGTGCGTGCAGCCGGTCGCCGGCCGCAGCCGGCTTCCTGTCGATCCCCGAGGTCCTGACCCGGGAGCCGCGGCCATCCGCCCGAGGGCTACGGCCTGCTCGCGCCCGGCTGAATCTTCGGGATCCGCGAGGTGAAGAACAGGGCAAGGAGGGCAGCGAGAGCAAGGATGGCGAGCGCGGCGCGCAGCCCGTCGAGTCTCGCCTCGGTGTTCGCGTCGAGCACCGCCTGGGACGTCTGGTCGCTCACGTGGGCGTCGTCGAGGGCCTTCTCGAGCTGAGCGTCCGAGAGGAAGGGCGCGCCGCTCTGGAGTTCGACGTTGGCCTGGCTCTTGACCTGTTCCGGGACCGCCGGGTTCTGTTCGACACTGCTCAGGAACGACGAGGTGAGCGCGGCGATCATCATCGACCCGGCGAGTGCCGTACCGATCGATGCGCCGAGGTTGGTGACGGCGTTCTGGACTCCACCGACTTCCGCGCTCTGTGCTTCCGGCACCGCGGACACGGTGACCGAACCGAGCTGGGAGGCCAGCGCCCCCATGCCGAGCCCGATGAGCAGGAGGGGGATGGTGACGATCTCCCCGCCGGCGTCCGTGTCGAGGGCGGCCATCAGGATCACCGCGCCCGCGAGCAGCGCCAGGACCCCCAGCCGCACGACCCGGCGCGGTGAGACGTCCGGAAGGAGACGCGGGATCAGGATCGCGGCCGCGAGCAGGGTCAGCGACAGAGGCAGGATGCGGACGCCGGTCTCGAGCGCGGACAGACCCAGGGCGACCGACAGATAGAGCGGTACGACGAAGAACACGCCCATCTGCACGAGGTACTGGAAGAAGAACATCGTCAGACCGCCGGTGAGCTTCTTGTTCTGCAGCATGGCCGGGTCGACGAGGGGTTCCTTGTGCTGCTTCACTACGCGGGCCTCCCAGTGCAGGAAGAGCCAGATCAGCAGCAGACCGGCCAGCATCAGCCACACGACCAGCGACACCCCGAGCCACGAGGGCGCGTCGGGCCTCGGCTGGAACCAGCCCCATTCGTCCGAGCGGAGCACCCCGTAGACGAAGATGCCGAGTCCGAGGGCGGAGAGGACGGAACCGACGAGATCGATCCGCGCGCCCTCGCCGGTCGGCGCGTCGGCGATGCGGCGGGCGAGCAGCACGATGCCGAGCACCATCACGACCTCACCGGCGAACACCCAGCGCCAGGAGAAGTACGTGGTGGCGAGACCGCCGATGAGCGGCCCCAGCGCGATCGCGACGGCTCCTGCGGCGGCGACGAGTCCGTAGGCGGCGGGACGGCGTTCCACGGCGAAGTTGCTCGCCACGAGCGTCACGATCGCGGGCAGGATGAGCGAGGCCCCGATGCCCTCGAGGAGCGCCCAGCCGATCAGGAGGACGGTCAGGTTGGGTGCGAGCGCCGTGGTCAGGGAGCCGAAGCCGTAGACGATGCAGCCGATCATGAACGCGCGTTTGCGGCCGATCAGGGCACCGACCTTGCCGCCGGGGATCATGAACATCGCCATCACGAGGGTGTAGGCCGTGATGGCGCCCTGGATCCCGGTCACCGTCGTGTCCAGGTCCTCGGCCACCGCCGCGATCGACACGTTCATGACGGAACTGTCGAGGGCCATCAGGAACTGGCCCGCCGCGAGTGCCAGCAGGACGACACGCACTGTCGCCGGCCTCGGGACAGTGTTCGCAGTAGGTGCCATGAACGAAGCGTGGCATTTGTCCCGAGGCCGCCCCCGCGACCCGCAACGGAAGTCAGCCGCTTGGCGGCGACCGGGTGAGCACGATCAACGGGAGGCAGCCGCCGGAAGTCGGTAAGAAGTGATGTCACCGAAGCCCACCGTGCGCCTCACCGCGCCTTCGACGGCGAGCGGGCAGTGAGATGCGTTGACATCCCGCCGCCTCCGAGTCGGACCACGCGACAAACAAACCCCAGGCCGATGACCTGGGGTTTCCATCTGGAGCGGGTGACGAGAATCGAACTCGCGCTCTCAGCTTGGGAAGCTGATGTTCTACCATTAAACTACACCCGCGTAAGTTGCCGACGCCCCCGAGTCCGGTGGTGTCGGAACCGCCGCCCACTGTACCTCATGCCAGGCCCCCGGTGTTCATGGACGGGGGCCTGCGTGTGTTCGCGGGGGCGGGGTATGCGGCTGCGGGGGACCGGAGTTGGGGCGTACGGTGGGGGCGTGCCGGAGGGGCTGCGCGAGGTCGGAGTGCCGCCTGGAGGGGCGTCCCTTTCATCCCGTAATGTGTGGCTTCGTCGTCAGGGCAGTCCAGCCCGGCGCGGCTCTTTGGGGAAGGGACTTCAGGACTTGATGGAGCGCACCCTCGTCCGTTGTGCCGATGGGCACGTGTTCACCGCCGCTTCGTTCCCGATGCAGCAGGCCGAGCGGCTCGGTCCCGGACGCCTCGTCCGGTGTCCCCGGTGTGCCCGGCTCCGCAGCGTGGTGCCGGTCACCCTGGTCGAGAAGCGGTAGCGGAACCCGGGAAAGATCATCATCGGCGTGCGGGACCCTCACGATTGGGGGGCTCCGCACGCCTTGCGTATCCTCGCTACGTGCTTCTCTCAGACAAGGACATCCGGGCCGAGATCGATGCCGGGCGGGTCCGCATCGATCCCTACGACACCGACATGGTGCAGCCGTCGAGCATCGACGTACGGCTGGACCGGTATTTCCGGGTGTTCGAGAACCACCGGTACCCGCACATCGACCCCTCCGTCGAGCAGGCGGATCTGACCCGGCTGGTCGAGCCGGAGGGCGACGAGCCGTTCATCCTGCACCCCGGTGAGTTCGTGCTGGCCAGCACGTACGAGGTGATCTCCCTCCCGGACGACCTCGCCTCCCGGCTCGAGGGGAAGAGCTCGCTCGGGCGGCTCGGGCTCGTCACCCACTCCACCGCCGGGTTCATCGACCCCGGCTTCTCCGGACACGTCACGCTGGAGCTGTCCAACCTCGCCACCCTGCCGATCAAGCTGTGGCCGGGGATGAAGATCGGCCAGCTGTGCATGTTCCGGCTCAGCTCGCCCGCCGAGTTCCCGTACGGAGCCGAGCGGTACGGATCGCGCTACCAGGGGCAGCGCGGGCCCACCGCCTCCCGGTCGTACATCAACTTCCATCGGACGCAGGTGTGAGCGCGAGCATGAGTGACGTGCGTGAGAATCTGACCTACGAACTGTTCGGCAAGGCCGTGCGCGAACTCGCGCAGACCATCGCCGACGACGGCTACCAGCCCGACGTCGTGCTCTCCATCGCCCGCGGCGGCGTGTTCGTCGCCGGCGGGCTCGCCTACGCCCTCGACTGCAAGAACATCCACCTGGTCAACGTGGAGTTCTACACCGGCGTCGGGACCACCCTCGAGATGCCCGTCATGCTCGCCCCGGTGCCGAACGCGATCGACTTCACCGACAAGAAGGTGCTGATCGCGGACGACGTCGCCGACACCGGCAAGACGCTCAAGCTCGTCCACGACTTCTGCCTCGACCACGTCGCCGAGGTCCGCTCCGCCGTCATCTACGAGAAGCCGCAGTCCCTCGTGAAGTGCGAGTACGTCTGGAAGCGCACCGATGACTGGATCAACTTCCCGTGGAGTGTCTTGCCTCCGGTACATAGGTCGGGCGAGACCCCTAAGGAGAACAAGGAAGCACTCTGACCTGCGCCTTTACGTCATGCGTAGATGAAAAGGGGTCCCTCGTAGCGTCGAGGGGCCCCTTGCGTAACCTGAGGCTGAGGCGCACTACTTCGGCCGTTGGCTCCACGACATCCTCGGGTTCGAACGTCGTTCGGCTTCGCCTCACACCTAGAGGCACCTAGAGGCGGTCTTGAAGACGTCGTGGCAGTGAAGTCACCGTGGGTTCAAATCCCACCGCCTCCGCGTTGAGAACAGCGCGAACGGCCCTTGACCTGGTAGTTGGTCGGGGGCCGTCGTCATGTGCTCCCGTCTGTGACTGCCCCGTGTTCCCCGTGGTTCCCCGTCGTATCGGGCACGGAAGGGGCACGGAGGTCTTCAAAGCAGTTCTCAATGTGGGCGGTCAGCCTCAGTGTCAGTGCTGCATGGCACTGTGCCGCCATGACGACAACGACAGAGCTCACCCTCTTCGCCGACTACTTCCAGATACACGTGTCCGATGCGGATTCGGACGGTGATCTGAGCGACGCGTGGACGGACCAGGCCGTTGCCGATCACCTCGCGGTTGCCCAGGATGCGTTGGGCATCGGCACGGCTGTCAATGTCAACGTATCCGTCACTGTGGTCGTGCTGCCTCAGGGGCCGAGTGATGACACCTCGGATTTCGATCACGTGGTTGAGGCCAGCCTCGATGTGTCGTTGGGTCGCCTGATGGTTCTGGGCTGCACGGATTACGGCCCCGATGCGGCTACGTTCCAGGTCTCGCCAGGCTGGAATCGCGTCCGCGTGGCCCGGAGCAACTTGGCTCGGGCAGCTCAGGCCGACATCGACTCTGACAAGAGCCCCGAAACGACTGAGAAGATCCGTATCCAGGTCTGGCCAGCCCCGCAATCCCCTGCAAAGATCATCAAACGCTGGTCGCAGCCCGGCGCATAAGTTGGCGAAGTCATCGATGGCTGGCTCGCGTGCCCGTCGAGCCGCATCTTCATCCCGTCCGTTACCCACCACCCTCCCCTGCTCCCATCACGTCCGCCGTCGACCCACACACCGTGGAGCGGGCGTGGTCCATGGCGTCCACGTGGAGCGCGCATGTACGAACGACCTGGACGCCATGGGCCGCGTCTGCTCGGCTTCGCCTGGGTCGACGACGCTGGCTGGGTGCCATGTGGCCGTGCGTGCCCAGCTCAGACGACATGCAGGCGGTCGGCCAACTCCGCAAGAGTTCGGCTTGGCCGGCAGCGCTGGTTCCGCACCCATGTGAGCACCAGCTCGCGTTCGCTCACCCCTGTCGTGAGTCGGTCACAATGACGTAGGCACGCTGATTCCCTACCGCCAGACTGGCTCGATCAACGCAGGGTCGAAGATGCGCTTGCCACGTCCCGCAGGGTGGATGATGACTGCGGACAGGCTGTGAAGCACGATCTCTTGCTGACGCTCGATCGGCAGCCCAAAGAAGTCGTCGACCGTCAGGTTCGCCGTCTCGCCCTTCGCCTCCGCCTGCTTCTGCTCCTTGTAGAACCGGGCTCGCTCCAACTTCAGCTCGTCCCGGGCCCGCTCCTTGGCCGGCAAGAGCTGCAAGAGGGTGGACACGGTGATCTGCTTGGTCCGCTCGGCCTCGACCAGTTGGGCGATGTCCGCGTTCACCTGCTCCAACTCGGCCTCCTGCGTCCACCGCTGGTCAACAGGTACACCCGTCACCGACGCCCGCGCCCGCTGCTCCTCCAATACGAGTTGAGCCATCAGCCGGTCAACGGATTCTCCGGTGCGGCCGACCTTGCCGCAGCCGCCGTTCACCACGGAGCACTGATAGGTGAACCGCGCGGCCTTCGATCCCGGTGTCCAACGCTGGTTGATCTGGCCTCGGATCTTGGTCTTGCACAGTCCGCAGCGGGCGATCCCGGACAGCAGGTACTTACGGGCGAGCGACTTCCCCGGGTGCTTCTGTTTCCGCTCGGCGATCGCCGCACATACCGCCTCCCACTCTTCGAGCGTGTTGATCGGCTCCCACTCGCCCATGACGGGCTGGCCGCCGTCGGCGTAGAGGATCTCGCCGTGGTAGGTCCGGTACCCGACCAAGCGGGGGTTGGTCAGGATGTGCTCGACGTGGTGGTGGGCCATGCGCTTGGTCCCCTCGCGCGGGTTGCCCAAGCCCTGTTCCTGCCACCTCGTGCGGATGGTTCCGATGCGGCCAGGATCTCGCGCTGTGCCTCGCGGATCGCCTTGGCCGCATGCGGGTCGACCTTGGTCCGGTCGTCCTTCCGCCATCCGTACGGTGCCGGCCCCCCGCTGTCCTTGCCCTGCTGGGCCAGCTCCAGGTGCTTGCGCTTGATGCGGCGCGACGCGTCGTGCGACGACTTGTTGGCGAAGGCGACCATGATGCGCGCCATGGTGCGGCCGTCCGGCGTACCGATGTTCACGTCATTGGTGACGGTGGCGAACTCCAGCCGCGGGCGTTCGTCGTAGATCTCGATCAGGCGTTCCAGGTCCCTCGGCTGCCGGGCTAGCCGGTCGAGGTCGTAGGCCACGATGCCGTCGATCAGGCCGGCGCGGAGGTCCTTCAACATCAGCTCGAACTCGTCGCGGACGACGTTGCGCTTGAAGGCGGACACGTCGTTGTCCTCGTATACCTTCACGGCCTGCCACGACCGCAGGTCCGCCAGACGCTCGCAGTCCTGCTGCTGCCGGGCGACACCCAGTGCGTCACCTTCGTCGTCCCGCGAGATGCGGGTGTAGATCCCCACCCTGCGTGCCACGATCGGGCCTCCCCTGCCTCCGAAGCAGGGCTCAGGCTACTACCGTCATCTAGGCAAGTCAGCCAAAGTGTCGAACCGCCCGTGGTGAGGCGTGTGGGTCAGGTGCTCGACGCCTGAGTCGTCCGGCGCGCAAGTCAAAGGCCCCCGGCGTTCACCGCCGGGGGCCTTTCGTGCGGCCGTACCGCAACGCAGGGAACTAGAACGTGCCCAGCTTCACGATCGACAGCAGCGCGATCAGCTGGATCGCCGACGCGCCCAGTGCCTTCGGCCACGGCAGGTCGTGCGAGCGGCTCACCATCAAGGTGAGCAGCGCGCCGCACGCGACCCACGTCGCCCAGCCCAGGACCTGCACGAACGGCGCGTCGCCGCCCGCGAACATCGCCACGATCAGACGCGGCGCGTCGGTCAGGGCCATGATCAGCATGGACAGGCCGACCGTGGGCTGCCACGCCCCGTCGCCGCCGAGCTGACGGGCCAGCGTGTGGGTGACCGCGCCGAGCACGAACGACGACAGCACCATCGCCACCGCCGTGGTCAGCACGATCGGGATGGCGTTGGAGAGCGTGGCGTTGATCGTGTCCTGGCGGGCGCCGTCGAAGCCGAAGACGGCGAGCAGGCCGTAGAGGAACGTCACGACGAGGGCGGGGCCCCACATCGCGTAGTCCCGCATCCGCAGGAACGTCTGGTTCGGGGACAGCACGATCCCCTTCAGCAGGGCCTTCCAGTGCAGCCGCGGGCCGATCGGTCCGGCCGGGGCCGCCGCGCCGGCCTGGTAGGTGCCGCCCTGCGTGTAGCCCTCGTCGTACTGGACCTGCTCGTCGACGGAGAAGGCCTGGGTGTGTCCGGGCTGGTTCGCCGCGTACGGGTCCGCCGGGCCGGGGCCGTAGCCGCCTTCCGGGCCGCCGAAGTACTCCGGCTCACCCTGCGGTGGGTGCCCGCCGGCCTGCGGCCACGGCGATGCCGGGCCGCCGGCGCCGCTCGGTGGGTACGCCTGCGGGTAGCCGTACGACGGTCCCTGCGGCGCCTGCTGTCCGTACGGGGGGTGTTGCGGTCGCGATTGCGGGGCACGGCCGTCCCGGCCGCCGCGTCCGATCCTGAATCCAGCCACGTCATCGAACGTACCTGGTTCCGCAGAGTGACGTGCCCATGGCCGTGTCCCCGGCGGGGGTTTGCGGCCGAGCTGTGACATCCCCTAAGGGACCAACGCCGGGGACTCCGGGGTCCTTTCAGGGGTGGATCCGGGGCGGATCCGGGGCCGGTGACTCAACCCCGCCGTTAGGTCGACGGCGTCGAGCGCCGAGCCGGTTGGCGGGGATCGATGCGGCGGCCGAGTGCGGGGCGCCCGTTCGGGTGAACGGGCCGCGCAGGAAGCTCTCCTTCCCGCCCGTGACTCAAGGTCCCGTACACGCCCGCCCCCCTCCGTGAGCGCCCCGACGCGTTCCCCGACGGGCCCCGTGGGCGAGGATGGCTGCATGAGCGTCGTAAAGATCAATGTGCTGACCGTTCCCGCCGAGCAGCGGGAGGTCCTGGAGAAGCGGTTCGCCTCGCGGGCCCACGCCGTGGAGAACTCCGACGGCTTCGAGTGGTTCGAGCTGCTGCGCCCCGTCGAGGGCACGGACCAGTACCTGGTGTACACGCGCTGGCGGGACGAGGCGTCCTTCCAGGCCTGGATGGAGGGGCCGATGAAGACCGCCCACCAGGGCGGCGCCGAGGGCGAGCGACCCAAGCCCGCGGCCTCCGGCTCGACCCTGTGGTCCTTCGAGGTCGTGCAGCAGGCCGGCCCCAAGAGCGCCTAGGCGCCACGTCGCTGCGCGCAGACGACGGCGCCCCCTGCCTGTGCGGGTCAGGGGGCGCCGTCGGGCTTTGCGGGGCGGTGGGCCCGGGGCCGTTACTTCACCGGCTCCGGCTCCGGCGCGCTCTCGGACTCGGCCTCGCCCGCCGGGTCGACCGGCGTCTTGACGGAGTCGAGGAGCAGCTGGGCGACGTCCACGACCTGGATGGACTCCTTGGCCTTGCCCTCGTTCTTCTTGCCGTTGACCGAGTCGGTCAGCATGACGAGGCAGAACGGGCAGGCGGTGGAGACGATGTCCGGGTTGACGGACAGGGCCTCGTCGACGCGCTCGTTGTTGATGCGCTTGCCGATCCGCTCCTCCATCCACATCCGCGCGCCGCCGGCGCCGCAGCAGAAGCCGCGCTCCTTGTGGCGGTGCATCTCCTCGTTGCGGACGCCCGGGACGGCGGCGATGATCTCGCGCGGCGGCGTGTAGATCTTGTTGTGCCGGCCCAGGTAGCACGGGTCGTGGTAGGTGATGATGCCCTCGACCGGGGTCACCGGGATCAGCTTGCCCTCGTCCACCAGGTGCTGGAGCAGCTGGGTGTGGTGGATGACCTCGTAGTCGCCGCCGAGCTGCGGGTACTCGTTGCCGAGCGTGTTGAGGCAGTGCGGGCAGGTGGCGACGATCTTCTTCGCCGACTTGGGCTTCGCGGACTCCGCGACGACCTTGCCCTCGTCGTCCAGCTCCTCGCCGAACGCCGTGTTCAGGGCCATCACGTTCTCCATGCCGAGCTCCTGGAACAGGGGCTCGTTGCCCAGGCGGCGGGCGGAGTCACCGGTGCACTTCTCGTCGCCGCCCATGATCGCGAACTTCACGCCCGCCATGTGCAGCAGCTCGGCGAAGGCCTTGGTGGTCTTCTTGGCGCGGTCCTCGAGGGCGCCGGCGCAGCCGACCCAGTACAGGTACTCGACCTCGGTGAGGTCCTCGATGTCCTTGCCGACGACCGGGACCTCGAAGTCGACCTCCTTGGTCCACTCCAGGCGCTGCTTCTTCGCCAGGCCCCAGGGGTTGCCCTTCTTCTCCAGGTTCTTGAGCATCGTGCCCGCCTCGGACGGGAACGCGGACTCGATCATCACCTGGTAGCGGCGCATGTCGACGATGTGGTCGACGTGCTCGATGTCCACCGGGCACTGCTCGACGCAGGCGCCGCAGGTGGTGCAGGACCACAGCACGTCCGGGTCGATGACGCCGTTCTCCTCGGCGGTGCCGATGAGCGGGCGCTCGGCCTCGGCCAGCGCGGACGCCGGGACGTCCTTCAGCTGCTCCTCGGACGCCTTCTCCTCGCCCTCCATCGTCTTGCCGCCGCCTGCGAGCAGGTACGGCGCCTTGGCGTGGGCGTGGTCCCGCAGCGACATGATCAGCAGCTTCGGGGAGAGCGGCTTGCCGGTGTTCCAGGCGGGGCACTGCGACTGGCAGCGGCCGCACTCGGTGCAGGTGGAGAAGTCCAGCAGGCCCTTCCAGGAGAACTGCTCGACCTGGGAGACGCCGAAGACGTCGTCCTCGCCCGGGTCCTCGAAGTTGATCGGCTTGCCGCCGCTGGTCATCGGCTGCAGCGCGCCGAGCGCGGTCTCACCGGTGGCGTTGCGCTTGAACCAGATGTTCGGGAACGCCAGGAAGCGGTGCCAGGCCACACCCATGTTGGTGTTCAGGCTGACCGTGATCATCCAGATCATGGTCGTGCCCAGCTTGATCATGGCGAACAGGTAGACCAGGTTCTGGAGCGTGGGGACGCTCAGGCCCTTCAGTGCCAGGATCACCGGGTACGAGGCGAAGTAGCCGGCCTCGTAGTGGTCCACGTGATGCAGGGCGCCCTCGAGGGCGCGCAGCACGTAGATCGCGAGGCCGATGATGAGGATGACGTACTCGACGAAGTACGCCTGGCCCATCTTCGAGCCGGCGAAGCGGGACTTGCGGCCGGGCCGTGAGGGCAGGCTGAGCAGGCGGATGACGATCAGCGTCGCGATGCCGAGCGTGGTCATCGCGCCGATGAACTCGATGTACATCTCGTACGGCAGGAAGCCGCCGAGGACCGGCAGCGTCCAGTCGGCCTGGAACAGCTGGCCGTAGGCGTTGATGATCGTGGGCGGCAGCGTCAGGAAGCCGATGGCCACGAACCAGTGGGCGATGCCGATGATCCCCCAGCGGTTCATGCGCGTGTGGCCGAGGAACTCCCGCACCAGGGTCACGCTGCGCGCGTAGGGGTTGTCGGTCCGGCTGCCCGCCGGGACCGGTTGGCCCAGCTTGAAGTACCGGACGAACTGGCCGATGGCGCGGGCGAGCAGGGCGACGCCGACCACGGTCAGGGCCAGCGACACGATGATCGCGGCGAGTTGCATGGGGGCTCCTCGGGCCTGCGAGGGGTGAATCGAGGGAGATTACTAAGCGGTAACTTATTCAGTTCGTCTGAGACTACCCCTATCTTCCGATGCAATGTAGCCAGCCGTTCGGTGATCTGTGTCGCTGAGGCTTGCCTTAAAGGATCACAAGAAACGCGGGGCCTCGGGGAAGTCGACCGCAATCTGAACGTGTTATTCGTACCAAATCCGTACATTCACCTCTAACTTATATCCGTGCTCTACGGGATCTCCGCTGCCACCGCCGCCCTGCTGCTCACCGCCCTGCTGGCGGGAGCGCTCCACACGCCTGCCCTGCGCATGGGGCTCGTCGACCGGCGCCGACGCGCGCGACCGGTGCCGCTGCTCGGCGGCGCGGCCATGGTGCTCGCCACCTGCCTGGTCGCCGCCGCCGGCAACTGGACCCGGCTCGCGCCGCTCGGGGACGGCAACGACCGGCTGCTCATCGCGGGCGGCGTGCTCGCCGCGCTGGGTCTCGCCGCGGACGTGTGGCGGCTGCGGACCCGGTTCCTGCTGCTGGGTACGGCCGTGGCGGCGGCCTGTGTCGTGCCGTACGACGAGACGGGCGTACTCGGCGGGATGCTGGGCGTCGTCTTCATCGCCTTCGCCTCCCTCGCCTTCCGCTCGCTGGACCACACCGACGGTGTCGCCGGGACCGTGGGGGTGCTCACCGCCTTCGGAGTGGCGGCGTGCGCCGCGGCGGAGGTGATGGACGGGCTCGCGGTGCTGCTGAGCGTGCTCGCCGCCGCGCTGACCGGCTTCCTCATGCACGGCTGGCCGGCCGCCCGCATCGGGCTCGGCTCCTGCGGCTCGCTGTTCACCGGCTTCGTGCTGGCCTCGGCGGCCGTGGTCACCCGGTCGGGCTACGACCTGACCGGCACCGCCGCCGTCCTCGGGCCGCTTGTCGCCCTCGGCGCCGCCGACGTCGTCCTCGTCGCCCTCTCGCGGCGGCTTGCCGGACGGCCGCTGGCGCGCGGCGGTCCCGACCATGTCGGCCACCGGCTGCGGCGGCTCGGACTGACCGCGCAGGGCACGGCCGTACTGCTGGGCGTGGCCGCGGGTGCCGGGGTACTCGTGGGAGTGCTGGTGCACGCCGGGTGGGCCCGTCCGAGTGCCGCGCTGTGGGTGGCGGGCGGTGCGCTGATCGTCGTTCTCGCGCTGCTGCGGGTGCCGGTGTACCGGGTGCCGCGCCGGCAGGGGCCTGGGCAGGGACCGGGGTCGCGGCAGGGGGCCCAGACGATGGCGCGGGCGCCCCGGCAGTCCGTCCCGGCGAGTGCGCGACCGACTTCTTCCCGGGTGCAGCCACCGCGCCGACCGCCGTCGTCGCAGGTCAGAGCGCCATTGCGTGTAAGGAACGGATAAGAGTTGAGTCCGGGTGACTCAGGTCTGTTGACCGAGCCGTGAGCCTCATGCACACTTGAGCCTGTTCCACTCAAGTCAGTTGGAGGAATTGCAATGGCACGTGCGGTCGGCATCGACCTGGGCACGACGAACTCGGTGGTCTCGGTCCTCGAGGGCGGCGAGCCCACCGTCATCACCAACGCCGAGGGCGCCAGGACCACGCCGTCCGTCGTCGCCTTCGCCAAGAACGGCGAGGTGCTGGTCGGCGAGGTGGCCAAGCGCCAGGCCGTCACCAACGTGGACCGGACGATCCGTTCGGTCAAGCGTCACATGGGCACCGACTGGAAGATCGAGCTGGACGGGAAGCCGTTCAACCCGCAGCAGATCTCCGCCTTCATCCTGCAGAAGCTGAAGCGGGACGCCGAGGCCTACCTGGGCGAGAAGGTGACCGACGCGGTCATCACCGTCCCGGCCTACTTCAACGACTCCGAGCGTCAGGCGACGAAGGAGGCCGGTGAGATCGCCGGTCTGAACGTCCTGCGCATCGTCAACGAGCCGACCGCCGCCGCGCTGGCGTACGGCCTCGACAAGGACGACCAGACGATCCTCGTCTTCGACCTCGGCGGCGGCACCTTCGACGTGTCCCTGCTGGAGATCGGCGACGGCGTCGTCGAGGTGAAGGCCACCAACGGTGACAACCACCTCGGTGGTGACGACTGGGACCAGCGCGTCGTCGACTACCTGGTCAAGCAGTTCCAGTCCGGCCACGGCGTGGACCTGTCCAAGGACAAGATGGCCCTGCAGCGCCTGCGTGAGGCCGCCGAGAAGGCCAAGATCGAGCTGTCCTCGTCCACCGAGACCTCGATCAACCTGCCCTACATCACCGCGTCCGCCGAGGGCCCGCTGCACCTGGACGAGAAGCTCACCCGCGCCCAGTTCCAGCAGCTGACGGCCGACCTGCTGGAGCGCTGCAAGACGCCGTTCCACAACGTCATCAAGGACGCCGGCATCTCCATCAACGAGATCGACCACGTCGTTCTCGTCGGTGGCTCGACCCGTATGCCCGCCGTCGCCGAGCTCGTCAAGGAGCTGACCGGCGGCAAGGAGGCCAACAAGGGTGTGAACCCGGACGAGGTCGTCGCCATCGGCGCCTCGCTCCAGGCCGGTGTGCTCAAGGGTGAGGTCAAGGACGTCCTGCTGCTGGACGTCACCCCGCTGTCCCTCGGTATCGAGACCAAGGGCGGCATCATGACCAAGCTCATCGAGCGCAACACCACGATCCCGACCAAGCGCTCGGAGATCTTCACGACGGCCGAGGACAACCAGCCGTCCGTGCAGATCCAGGTCTACCAGGGCGAGCGCGAGATCGCGGCGTACAACAAGAAGCTCGGCATGTTCGAGCTGACCGGTCTGCCGCCCGCGCCGCGCGGCGTCCCGCAGATCGAGGTCTCCTTCGACATCGACGCCAACGGCATCATGCACGTCACGGCGAAGGACCTCGGCACCGGCAAGGAGCAGAAGATGACCGTCACCGGCGGCTCCTCGCTGCCGAAGGACGAGGTCGACCGCATGCGTGAGGAGGCCGAGCGCTACGCGGAGGAGGACCACAAGCGCCGCGAGGCCGCCGAGGCCCGCAACCAGGGCGAGCAGCTGGTCTACCAGACGGAGAAGTTCCTCAAGGACAACGAGGACAAGGTCCCCGGCGAGGTCAAGACCGAGGTCGAGGAAGCGGTCGCGGAGCTGAAGGAGAAGCTCAAGGGCGAGGACACCGCCGAGATCCGCTCCGCCACGGAGAAGGTCGCGGCCGTCTCGCAGAAGCTGGGCCAGGCGCTGTACGCCGACGCCCAGGGCGCCCAGGCCGCCGGCGGTGCTGCCGGTGCCGGTGAGCAGCCCAAGGCCGACGACGACGTCGTGGACGCCGAGATCGTGGACGACGAGCGCAAGGACGGTGCCGCGTAATGACGGAGGAGACCCCGGGCTTTGAAGAGAAGCCCGACGTCCCCTCCGGCGCCACCCCTGACGACGCCGAGCCGAAGGCCGCCTCCTCCGAGGAGGCGGCGGCCCCGGCCGGGGACGGGAACGAGAACGCGGGCCTGGTCGCCCAGCTGGATCAGGCGCGCAAGGCGCTCGACGAGCGCACGGCGGACCTCCAGCGCCTCCAGGCCGAGTTCCAGAACTACCGCCGCCGGGTCGAGCGGGACCGCGCCGCGGTCAAGGAGCTCGCCAACGCGAATCTCCTGACCGAGCTGCTGCCCGTGCTCGACGACATCGGGCGCGCGCGGGAGCACGGTGAGCTGGTCGGCGGCTTCAAGTCGGTCGCCGAGTCGCTGGAGACCGTCGTGGCGAAGCTGGGCCTGCAGCAGTTCGGCAAGGAGGGCGAGCCCTTCGACCCGACGATCCACGAGGCCCTGATGCACTCCTACGCGCCGGACGTCACCGAGACGACCTGCGTGGCGATCCTGCAGCCGGGGTACCGCATCGGCGAGCGCACCATCCGCCCCGCGCGGGTGGCCGTCGCCGAGCCGCAGCCCGGCGCGCAGGGCACGAAGGCGGAGGGCGCCGAGGACAAGGCGGCCGACGACAAGGAGAGCGGTGGCCCGGACGAGGGCTGACGTCGCAAGCAACCAGGGGATCATCGGAAAGGGGGTACGTCGGGGATGAGCACCAAGGACTTCATCGAGAAGGACTACTACAAGGTCCTCGGCGTCCCCAAGGACGCCACCGAGGCCGAGATCAAGAAGGCGTACCGGAAGCTCGCCCGCGAGTTCCACCCGGACGCCAACAAGGGCAACGCCAAGGCCGAGGAACGCTTCAAGGAGATCTCCGAGGCGAACGACGTGCTCGGCGACCCCAAGAAGCGCAAGGAGTACGACGAGGCCCGCACCCTGTTCGGCAACGGCGGCTTCAGGCCGGGGCCGGGTGCGGGCGGCGGCTCCTTCAACTTCGACCTGGGCGACCTCTTCGGAGGCGGCGCCCAGGGCGGAGGCAGCTTCGGCGGAGGAATCGGTGACGTCTTCGGGGGCCTGTTCAACCGGGGCGGTGCCGCGGGGACGCGGACCCAGCCCCGGCGCGGCCAGGACATCGAGTCCGAGGTCACGCTCAGCTTCACGGAGGCCATCGAGGGCGCCACGGTTCCGCTGCGGATGTCCTCCCAGGCGCCGTGCAAGGCCTGCTCCGGCACCGGCGACAAGAACGGCACGCCGCGCGTGTGCCCGACCTGCGTCGGCACGGGGCAGGTGGCGCGCGGCTCCGGTGGCGGCTTCTCCCTGACGGACCCCTGCCCGGACTGCAAGGGCCGGGGCCTGATCGCGGAGCACCCCTGCGAGGTCTGCCACGGCAGCGGCCGGGCGAAGTCCTCCCGCACCATGCAGGTCCGCATCCCGGCCGGCGTCTCGGACGGGCAGCGGATCCGGCTGCGCGGCAAGGGTGCGCCGGGCGAGCGCGGCGGACCGGCCGGCGACCTCTATGTCGTCGTGCACGTCGACGCCCACCCGGTGTTCGGCCGCAAGGACGACAACCTCACGGTGACCGTGCCGGTGACGTTCACGGAGGCGGCGCTCGGCGGGGAGGTCAGGGTGCCGACCCTGGGCGGCCCGCCGGTCACGCTGAAGCTGCCGCCCGGCACGCCCAACGGCCGCACGATGCGCGCCCGCGGCAAGGGCGCGGTCCGCAAGGACGGCACTCGCGGTGACCTGCTGGTCACCGTGGAGGTGAGTGTTCCCAAGGACCTGTCGGGGAAGGCTCGTGACGCGCTCGAGGCGTATCGCGAGGCGACCGCGGACCAGGATCCGCGGGCGGAGCTGTTCGAGGCCGCGAAGGGAGCTTGAGTGGGATGGACGGCCGTCGACGTAATCCGTATGAACTGACGGAGGACACCCCGGTCTACGTCATCTCGGTGGCGGCCCAGCTCTCCGGCCTCCACCCGCAGACGCTGCGTCAGTACGACCGCCTGGGCCTGGTCTCCCCGGACCGCACCGCGGGCCGCGGGCGGCGTTACTCGGCCCGCGACATCGAACTGCTCCGCCAGGTGCAGCAGTTGTCGCAGGACGAGGGCATCAACCTGGCCGGCATCAAGCGCATCATCGAACTGGAGAACCAGGTCGCCGCGTTGCAGTCCCGTGTCGCGGAGCTGCAGGCGGCCCTGGAGGGCGCGGCGGCGGCGATGCAGCAGCGCGAGGCCGCCGTCCACGCCTCCTACCGCCGCGACCTGGTCCCGTACCAGGAGGTCCAGCAGACCAGCGCGCTGGTGGTGTGGCGGCCGAAGAAGGCCAAGGACTAGCGGGCGCGCGCACAGAGACCGCCCAGCACGTCCGCGTCACCGAGGGCGACCTCCTCTTCGTCCGGGTCGGCCATCGACGACGCCGCGGCGAACTGG